>CAVJGY010000095.1:0-5274 GCA_963648915.1 Acutalibacteraceae bacterium
GTGGTGGTCGTCGTGGAGCTGGAGCTGCTGCTCGAGCTGGAATCCGAAGTGGAATCCGACGAGCTGCTGGAACTGCTGGACGAGGACGAGCTGGAAGAACTGGAGGAGCTGGTATTGATGATGGTGGTGATGTTGGCGGCGAGGTTCTTCACGTCGTCCAGAACGCCGTAGCTCCACAGGTCGCCCGTCACGTCGTTGAGGATGAGGCGGTCGATCTCGCCCTTTTCGTTGGTGGTGAAATAGCGGACGTCAGATTTCGACAGATTCACCCCGGATAGGCGGCTGGGACGAACTGTCCCAGCCAAACCCTCCGATGTCGTATCCAGAATTTCTACATCGTCGGCGAGGGCATAGCCGCCCAGAGCCGTCGCGCTCTCGTTGATGCTGCCGGAGGTGGATCTCGAGGTGATGGCCTTGACGCTCTCGCCGTCGCTGTTCACCGTGATCTCCACCAGCCATCCGGCCGGATAGTTCAGGCTTTTGTCGATGTTCACGGTGCGGGCGATACCGTCGGTGCACATGACCGAGACCTTCTGCAGAACGTCCGCGCCGTTGTCCTCGGTCAGACTGCGGGCGGCGGACTGCACCACGCCGTAAAACACGGTGTCGGCCTCCTGCCCGGTGATGATGTCAGCGACCTCGTTGTTCATGCCCAGCAGCAGGGTCACGACCTGACCCACGCCGCCGCCGTTCAGAGAGGAGACCTTGGAGGCCACCGAAGAGCTGCCCAGCGTGTAGGTGCTGCCCGCCACGGTGACCGAGGTCGGGGCACTGGCCGAGGGCGAAACGGCGGTGATGCGGCCAGCTGCCCGGCGGGTGTAGACCCAGACCGTTTTCAGCGGCTCGCTGTAGTAGTAGACGTCATACGGACTCAGCTCCGCCGAGGAAACGGCCTTGTCATTGCAGTAGACGGTGGTGGGAACGAAGGACAGCTGGGTGTCTGCGTTCGCCACGAACGGGCCTTTCATGCTGCTCATCAGGACGGACGAGGAGTCGACCTGACCGTTCGAGACAGTGAAGCCCAGCGTCGTACCGTAGGCACTGCCGCTGGCGGTGTTGGAGGTCAGCGCGTTGTAGAGCAGAACGGAGCAGTCCTCATAGTTCATGACCTCGCCCTGCTTGCGCTCGAGCTGACTGCGCAGACCAATCTCCTGTGCCTTGTTCAGCTGTGCGGAGGGGAACGAGCCGCTCAGGTCGGTCATCTTGTAGCCCATCATCTTGAGGACGGCAGTGACGGCCTCCTCAAGGGTCACGGCATTGTCGGGGCGGAAGCTACCGTCGGTGTAGCCGTTCAGCCAGCCCTGCTGGACCGCAATGCGGACGTAAGGCGCATAGGGAGACGAGCCGGGCAGGTCGGAGAACAGCGTGCCGACGGTGCCCTGCGAGGCGGCACTTTCTCGGTAGGCCGAGAAGGAGACGAGCATCCTCGCGAATGCGCCGCGGGTGACGACAGCGTTCAGTGCGCCGCCCTGGTCGGCGTCCATCGCGCCCAGCGTGATGGAGAACTGGACGGCAGTGTTCGCGTTCCCTGCGGCCGATGCCGGAACGACCAGCATCGAGACGGAGATGCAGAGCGCGAGAAAAAATGCAGTGAGACGTTTTTTCATGGTAAACTCCTTAATCATAGCGCAAGGCTTCGATGGGGTTGAGCCGGGCGGCACGTTTTGCGGGCAGATAGCCGAACAGGACACCGATGCCCGCCGAGATGCCGAACGCGACCACAATGGAGTCGAAGGACGGGCTGACGGTGATGTCCGTGCCGCTCATCAGCATGGGAAGGACGCGGTTTGCAGCGGCCGAGACGATATAGCCCAGCACGATGCCCAGCGCACCGCCCAGTGCCGAAGTGGTGGCAGCCTCGACGACGAACTGCGCCAGAATGACCCGCTCCTTCGCACCCAGAGCCTTCCGGATGCCAATTTCACGGGTGCGCTCGGTGACCGACACCAGCATGATGTTCATAATGCCGATGCCGCCGACCAACAGCGAGATGCTGGCGATGCCGGTCAGGATGACGATGACCATGTTGATCATCTTGTTCATCTCTTCCAGCCATTCGCTGGCACTGTAGACGTAGTAGGCGTTGTCGCTCTTGAACAGGTCATAGAGTCCTTGCTCCATCGCGGCCTTGGCCTCGTTTGCGCGGCTCTCGTCCCGCATCATGGCGGTGTACGAGGTGACAGTGGACTGGGACATCAGGCGGTTGACCGTGCTGTACGGCAGGTAGACACAGTCATCGTCCGAGCCTTGCTGCATCGACTGGTTGGAGACTTTCGGGGAAAGCACACCGACGATGCGGAACTTGTACGCGCCCAGTTTGATGGTCTGGCCGACCGCATTTCCGCCGTAGGCCACCCGATTGAGGTAGTCGCCGATGATGCAGACCTGCTTGTTGTCCTTGATGTCCATGTACTGCAGGCCGCGGCCCTTCGAGATGGTGTAGCTCTTCATCTCGGTGTAGTTCTCGTCCACACCGTAGACCTTGGAATAGCGATAGGTCGTCGTGCCGACCTTGGGATAGTTGTTGAAATCGACCTGCGGGGAGATGGCACTGATGAGGTCGGAATTGTCGTCGACGATCTTGTAGACGTCCTCGACCGAGGCCGTGCGAGAGCCGTAGACCCACAGATTGACAGACAGGGTATTCGTGCCCAGAGCCGAGAAGCTGTCCCGCATACTCTTTGTCATGCCGTTGCCGAGGCCGACGATGACGATGACCGCCATAACGCCGATGATGATGCCCAACATCGTCAGAAAGGTTCGCAGCTTGTTGCTCCAGACGTTTTGGATCGCCTGTCGGAAGGTCTCAAAGATCATCCCTGCACCTCCTTCGATTCACTTTCTGCATCCGGCAGCAAGGTCGGCTGAACGATGGCCTCCGGTGCATGGGAATCGCCGTCGTAGACCACCTGACCGTCCTCCAAGCGGATGATGCGGTCGGCCTGTACTGCGATGGAGTTGTCGTGGGTGATGAGGACGACCGTGTGGCCCTCCTCGTGGAGCTGTTGGAGCATCCCCAAGACCTCACGGCCCGTGTGGGAGTCCAATGCGCCCGTCGGTTCGTCGGCCAGAATGACGGCCGGATTCCGCACCAGAGCACGGGCGATGGAAACGCGCTGCTGCTGGCCGCCGGAAAGCTGGTTGGGGCGGTTCTTGAGCTTGTCCCCCAAGCCCACCTGTTCCAGAACTTCCCGTGCCCGGCGGTGACGCTCGGCGCGGGGAATGCCCGCATAGACCAGCGGGACTTCGACGTTTTCCATCAGATTGAGCTTGGGGAGCAGGTTGTACTGCTGGAAGATGAAGCCCAGCATCTCGTTTCGGATGGATGCCAGCTCGTTCCGGTTCATCCTGCCGACGTCCCGGCCGTTCAGCTTGTATGTGCCGTGGGTCGGCACATCGAGACAGCCGATGATGTTCATGCAGGTGGATTTGCCCGAGCCGGATTGACCGACGATGGCGACGAACTCGCCCTTGTCGATCTTCATGGTGATGTGGTCTGCGGCCTTTACCGTGGTGTCGCCCATCTGGTAATACTTGCAGACTCCATCAAATTCGATCAATGCGCTCATGGATGCCCTCCTGTTTAGAACATGAACATAGAGCCGTCGTCATAATAGCCGTCCGAGATGGAGCTGGGGTCGTAGGCGATGGTGTCGTTCTCGGTCAGACCCGAGGTGACCTCGGTGTAGCTGTCATCGCTGACGCCCGTCTGCACCGGAACATAGACATAGCCCTCGGGAGCGTCCATCATCGGGTCGGCCTTGGATGCACTGGGGGAGTCCTTCGTCACGAGGACGTAATTGCCGCGGACGATGGCCGCATTCGGGACGGTCAGGACGTTGTTTGCCTCGGCGACCACGATCTCTGCGTTGGCGTTCATGCCGGGGCGCAGGCCGTCGATGTCGTCGATCTGGATGCTGACGGGATAGGTGGTCGTGCCGCCGCTGGCGTTGCCCTTCATCGAGACACGGGTGACCGTGCCGACGTAGGTCTTGTTCTGAACGGCGTCGGCGGTGATCTGGACTTTCTGACCGACCGACAGGGAGCTGATCTGCAGCTCGTCCACGTTGATCTGCATCTCGAGATAGCTCAGGTCGTAGATGGTGCAGAGGGTCGTGCCGGAGGTGATGGCGTCGCCCTGCTTGGCGTTCTTCTCGATAATCGTGCCGCTGATGGGGGCGGTGATGGTGTAGTTGTTCATGGTGTCCTGCATGTTCTCCATCGAGATCTGCGCGCTCTGCAGGGTCTCGGAGGCGGACTGGATGGACTCGGTCAGGTCATCGCCCGAAAGCTGAAGCAGGATGGCGTCCTTCTCGACGAAAGAACCCTCCTGTACATTGATGGCCGACACCGTGCCGGAGGCCTGCGCGGTCAGGGTGCGCTCGGCCTGATATGCAAAGCTGGCCGACGCAATCGAGCTGACGCCGTTGATGGAGGCCGTTGCCGCCTGTGCCGTCGTCAGACCGCCCGCGTTCTGTACGGAGATGGTAACGGTACGGGTCAGCAGGTTTCCGGTGCTCAGAGCGTCCGTGCCCGTGACCTTGGTGACCGTGCCGTTCAGCGTCTCGAAGGTGCCGTCCAGCGTGACCGTTGCGGCCTGTCCGACCGAGAAGCTGGCGGCGTCCGCAGCCGGGAATTCGAGGGTCAGCAGCATCTTAGAGCTGTCGCGGATGATAGCGACCTCCTGACCGCTGGTGACTTCGTCGCCCTTGGCGACTTTCAGGCTGCTGACCGTGCCCGCAACGTCAGCGCGGACATACTGGCGGTCAACGATCTTGTCGTAGCTGCGCTGTGCCTGCTGTAAGGCAATTTCCGCCTTCTGCAGGTTGGTAGACGCGTTGGAACTGTCGATGGTGTACAGAACATCGCCTTCCTCCACGATGTCGCCCTCCTCGATGGTGGCAGTCAGTGCCTTGCCGTCGACCAGGGACTTCACGGTGTAGGTGTTGGCGGGGTTCAGCGAGCCTGTGCCGCTGAGGGTGTTGGAAACGTCCCGCAGGGTGGGGACGTCCTCGGTGTAGCTGGTGTCGACGCTGGCAGGCTTGGTGTCCTTCTTCTGCAGCAGGAAATACCCGCCCACAGCCGCGACGCAGACCACCACAAGGATGAGCTTCCAGTGCTGCTTGACAAAGGGGAGAGGCCCGCCCTTTTTGGTGCTGGCGGCATCGCCCGGCTCAGATACGGCGTCCTTCTTCTTTTTCCAGTTCATGCTGATTCGTTCCTCCTAGCATGGAGAGGGCGAAAACCCGCTCTCTCGTTGAGAATCTATTATAA
>CAVJGY010000096.1:0-2803 GCA_963648915.1 Acutalibacteraceae bacterium
CGGCTCACTGCACTGGAACAGGCCGTAGTCGCCCTGCGTATAGAACAGCCGCTTTTTGTCAAAGCCCGCCCTCTGGAAGCAGTGGTCGACGTTGGTCGTCAGGACGAAATAGTCCTTATCCCGCACCAACCGGAACAGGTCTTGGTAGACGGGTTTGGGCGGGTCAAGATAGCGGTTGATGTAGATGTATCTGCTCCAATACGCCCAGTGTTCTTCGAGGGAAGCGAAGGGATAGAACCCGCCGCTGTACATATCGCGGAAGCCGTATTTCTTCGCGAAATCGCCGAAATATCGTTCAAATCGCTCTCCGGTATAGGTAAACCCCGCCGAGGTCGACAAGCCAGAGCCAGCACCGACGACAACGGCATCGGCGTCATTCAGGATGGCGCGGAACTTTTCAACATCCGCCGAGGAGTCCTGTGTAAATCTCTTTGTCCAGATCTTTGAAAGCATTGAAGATCACCTTCTTTACGCTGGTTTTCTGGTGCAGGAATTCCCGCACCGTTTCTACGGCAATTTCCGCCGCCTTGTCATTCGGGAAGTGGAATTCTCCGGTGGAGATACAGCAGAACGCCACGCTTTCGAGGCCGTGCTCTGCCGCCAATTCCAGACAGGAGCGGTAGCAGCTTCTCAGCTGTTCGCAGTCCCGCTTCGTCAGCCGCCCGGTAATGATTGATCCGACCGTGTGCAGGATATATTTGCAGGGCAGGTTGAACGCCGGGGTGATCTTTGCCTGTCCAGTGGGCTCGGGAAAGCCTTGCTGTTCCATCATCTCAGCACAGGCCAAGCGCAATTCTGCACCCGCATAAAAGTGAATACAATTGTCGATGCACCGATGGTTTGGATAGTAACACCCGGTCATTCCGCTGTTGGCGGCGTTTACGATGGCGTCACATTGCAGGGCGGTGATGTCGCCCTGCCAGAGGTAGATGCCCGGCTCAAGCGGGGTCAAATCGTCCAGCTTCACGATGCCCTTCTTGGCCGTCTCCTCCCGCAGATAGGCGTCCTGCTCGGTCAAAAATCGTGCCGGAAGGGAGCGGGGCGGGCGGACATTCAGCAGTCCGCGCAAAAGAAGCTTCTGGTCGTCGCTGTCCGCCGGGACAGCCATTTCGCGGTACTCTGGCTCTTCCTGCAACAGCTCCCGGATGAGGAACTGACGGCGTTCGCTCTGATTCATCTGGTTTTCCTCCTATGGAAAACAGAGTATGCCTCGCAATCGGGCTGACTGCGAGGCTTGCTCTGAAATTTATTCTTAGAAAATGTACGGCGGATTGCCGGAGAAGTCCGCGATGATGCCGTGCGGGTCGTCCAGATAGAACACCTCGAAGATCGGGTTGGTGGCCTCCCCATACTGGCTCTTGACGATGGGGTTCGCGATGCACATTTCCTTTGCGGCCATGTTGTTCTCGAACACTGCCTTGCCGTGGAGACGGATCCACGCATAGGACGGGCTGGAAACAGAAATTTCGATTTCCGGGTTCTCCTGCATGTCCTTGTAGACGTCCTTGGTGTTGTTGGTGCAGAACCACAGCTTGCCGTCCATCTCGCCCGAGAACATGAACGGGCGGCACTTTGCCTTTCCGTCACGGCCGATGGTCGCGAGATACTGCACAGGGTTTTCATTCAGAAATGCTACGATCTTTTCCATTTTCAGTTTGCCTCCATGGGAATCCAGATGATATTGCGTTGTTTTTTGAGGGCGTTCGGTGTCCGCCTCTCGCTGAACCTATGATACCGCCCCACAGCCAAACTGTAAAGTACGCACAATATTGTGCCGTAGTTACCAAAAAGTAACCTTTGGAGCGTTTGCTTTCATTCTTTTCCCTGTTCGATATTCGCCGGGTCGAAGCTCGTCACCAAGAAGCTCGTCATCACACTGTCGTCGCCATCCACCGACTTCGCGTACATCTTTCCGTTCTTGATGTCCTCCAGGATGCTCTCATACAGGGCGATCGTCTCATCGACCTTTTCCTGCGTCCAGACGAACCAGCCATCCGTATTTGTATAGCCTTTTTCGCCGATCATGCTTTGGAGGTTCACTTTTTCGTTTTCGAGCCACGCCTTATATTCGTCGTAAGTCCACCACTCGATGTCCTGCGTCGGATACAGCTTTTCAAACTCCGCGTCGGTCAGCGGCTCGAAAGTCTTGCCATCATCAAAGCTGTAATAGGTCTTGCCGTCGTCCGGGTCAACATAGGACATGAACGTTTCGTCCTTGGATTCCGACTCGACACCTACGGTGTTCAGCAAGCGGTCAAGTGATTTCTGAAGTGGGTTCAGAAGGTCGTTTATCCCCTTTCGAGAAGTTGTTTCTTCCCCAGCCGGTGCGGATGCCGCAAATGCGGTAGCAGTTCCGGAAATCAGCACTGCTGCCAGCGCAAGGGATGTCAGCGTTGTTTTTCTCATTTTCATAATTGCTGTGATCCTTTCTTCCATCGGGTTTTTACTGAAATAACTGCCAAGCGGAGCAAATCCGCTGTTGACCTCCTCCATCCGAATCAGGGTCATTGCGTAGGCCGCTCTTGTGTCGCGGCCAAACTGCCGGATGACTGCTTCATCGCAGGAAAGCTCGATATCCCGGTTCGCGAGGGTGTACATCGCCCAGACCAGTGGGTTGAACCAATGGAGACAGACGGCGGCGGTGAGCAGAAGCTTTGTCACCGCATCGAACCGCCGGATATGCACGAACTCATGTGCCAGAACATACCGCAGGGCGTCTTTGTCCTCCCAATTCGTTTTCTTCGGCACTAAAATCACCGGATGCAGAACACCGAACGTAAGCGGTGACCGGACTGTGCCGGAC
>CAVJGY010000096.1:2813-5266 GCA_963648915.1 Acutalibacteraceae bacterium
GCGCCGGACTGACGGATATCGATTTTCCGCCGGAGCGGATGTTCTGCCAACCACTGACGGGCAAACGCATTTTCTACCGGAAATGACATCTGAAACTCCCGGCGGCATTTCAGATATGTCACAACAAAAAACGCCGTACAAAAGATAGATCCAACCAGCCAGAGGATTCCCAAAATGGGAAAAGAGCGAGAAACACTTGCAGAAACTCCCGGCACAGAAACCACCGCTTTGGGCAGGATATCCGGCACTGTCTGAACCGGTGCGCCGCTTGTGGAGACCTGCGTTTTCCGCCCCAGCAAAGACCAGATGCTCCATCCAAAGGGGAGCGAAATGGGCAGCAGCAGCCGCACCAGAACGATGTCCCAGAGAACCAGAAAGGTCTTTTTCGGCACACGTTCGAGCAATAATGCCCGAACGAGCACGATCCCCAGAATCATCACCGCGCCGGACACGCTCATCTGCAAAAAGGCCATCCGCACCACCTCATTCCAGCTCTCCAACGATTTGTTTCAGCTTTTCGATCTGCTCCGCAGAGAGTTTTTTCCGGCCCAGAAGTGCCGCAAACAGTTTATCCACCGAACCGTCGTAGACCTTGCTGATGAGTTCATCCGTTTCCGCTTCCTGTACTGCCGATTTAGGAATGAGTGCGTGGCACAGAAAGCCCGGTTCGAAACGCTCGATAGCACCCTTTTTGATACAGCGTTTGATAAGGGTATAGGTCGTGTTGACGTTCCAGCCCAGCTCCGCCGTCAGCATTTTGGCGATGTCTTTGGCCGGGGTGTCCCCCTCTTTCCAGAGAACATCCATCACTTTCAGCTCCGAATCAAATAATTTCACATCCATGGAACAAGCCCTCCTTGATAAGACTCCAGTAGTATTTTCGTCATTATACTACTACAGTCTTATCATTTTGTCAATACTACTGCGGTAGTAAAAATAAAAAAGAGCTGTCGCAACAGCTCTTAAACTCTTAGATTCGGTCTAACCGCACCCCTTATTTCTTTTGTTCCACCGTCACAAATTTCTGGAACTTGCTCTTGGGGCGTTCGGGAACGGTATAGGCGAGAATTTTCTGCTCGATCATGGGCTGGATATACCGCGCGATGAGGTAATAGCGCGACACGCCCGTGAATTCGATCAACTCCTGCCGGGTGCGGGGCGTTTTGCAGAACTCTGCAATCCGCCGCTTGACCTGCTCGTCCCGTTCGGTCTCACCGGGGAAGGACGGCACGACGGTATGGTTCACCACCGGAGCGGGCTGTTCCACACGAGGAGACGGCATTCGCGGCGTTGCAGATACGGCTGAGAAGGTCGGTGTTGTTGTGGGGATGCTTGGCGTCGATTTGGGAAGCTCGAATTGCTCCCCGCGCTGATTGCGGAAAACCACCACGAACTCTCCCCGCTCCTCCCGGAATTCCGGCGCAGGCAGACCTGCACGACGCATTTCGGCGGTCATCATCGGGATGCCGGAATAGCGGTTGCGGGAGACCTTGAGCCGTTCCATAATATTCGAGAGCACCGGGTTGCGAAGTTCCGGCCGGGACGCGCCCAGCTCCTCCAACGATGTATAGCCGTAGAGTCCGCCGCTGCTCCGGATGACCAGACGGTCGCGGTACAGCTCAAGCGAAACGGGGATGCCCTCAGTATACACAGAGTAATCTCTGTGAAGGAGGGCATTCAGGACTGCTTCCCGGACGGCGCGGATCGGATAGCAGGATTCCAGCGGGTGATTTTCTTCCTTTGTACCATCTGTATTATGAAGCTGGCTGTTGCGCCGCACAAAATTCACCGCTTCATCGAGCATTTCTGGAATCGCACCTGTGATGCGCTTGCTATCGAGAAACTGCTCGGACATTCCTTTTTCTGTGCCAGCCACCGCAACGGCCGAGATATTCAGCTGAGGAAAATAGGTCTGCGGATAGATTGAAAACGATATCACTCCGGCAAGAGTAGGCTTTCCGGCATAGGAAACGCCCATCAATTCCAGCAGATTTTCATCGGAAAAGGTTTCGGCGAGGTCTGGCCGTTCCTTTTTTACGGCCTGCAGATAGGCCTTGACCCGTTTCTGATTGAATAAACGCATATTCACCCGGTCTACCGTCCGCAGATCTTCGTGGAGCTGGCTGTGGAAGGCCTCATAGCGATAGATCTCATAGGGCGTCATGGTTTTATTCTCGCCATTTTTTGTGCGCACATACGATCCTTTTGTCCGGCCCACACCCGCATAGCAGACGGGACGCTCCAAGAGCGAAACGCCCGGAATTTCCGCTGCAACGACTGTTTTTCCCTCTATCGTACAGGTCGTCAGAACGGGCTGGACAACAGGCTGCATCTGCTGGCAGTTTTCGAGGACCTTTTTCTGCACATCGTCTGCATCATAGACGCCCACGACCTCGACCAGCGGCTTTTCGGCAACTCCGAAGAGAAGGATGCCGCCCGAATCTTGATTCGAG
>CAVJGY010000097.1:0-5248 GCA_963648915.1 Acutalibacteraceae bacterium
GGTCCGTATGCCCATCAGCGAGCTGAAAAGCTATATCGAGAGCAAGATTGAGTTCTAAGAAAACTTTTGAAGAGCTGCCGTTCACTTTGCGGCAGCTCTTTTTGCATACTGGACAGAAAATCACGAAACGGATATACTAAAACAAATGTGTGTTTTACACCACGGGAGGTACTATTGTGAAAAACTTTGACGAACTTCTGAAAAAATATGCCGATTTCATCGTCCGGGTGGGCGTGAATCCCCAGCCGGGTCAGACCCTCATCATCAACTGCTCCCTCGAGGCTGCACCTCTGGCGCGGCTCTGTGTCCGCAGTGCATACGAGGCGGGCGCACGGGATGTGCTGGTGAACTGGTCGGACAATGCCGTCTCCCGCAGCCGGATGGAGCTTGCCAGCGAGGAAGCCCTGACCGACTTCAAGTCGTGGCAGCTGCGCCGTTATCTGGACTATGCCGAGAGCGAGGGCGGCGTCTGCGTCCTGCATCTGCTGGCCGACGACCCCGAGGTCTTTGCGGGTCTGGACGGCGGAAAGATCAGCCGCGTGAATGCCGCCAGCCGAAAATTCATGGAGGAGTGGCGCGGTTACACCATGAACGACCGGGTGCAGTGGTCCATCGCTGCGATGCCAAGCGCATCGTGGGCGAAGAAGATGTTCCCGGAGCTGGATGAGGCGGACGCCATCGAGAAGCTCTGGCAGCTCATCTTTGATGTCTGCCGCGTCACGGGCGGCGACCCGGTCAACGAGTGGAAGGCACACCTTGACCGTCTGACGACCCTGAAGGACAAGATGAACGCGTTCGACCTCGAGAGCGTCCACTTCAAGAGCAGCAACGGTACGGACCTGACCGTGGGTCTGGCTGATGAAGCCCGCTGGGAGAGTGCGGCCAGCAAGACCGAGAAGGGTGTCATCTTCCTGCCCAACATCCCGACCGAAGAGGTGTTCACCGCACCCCACAAGGACAAGGTGAATGGCATCGTCTATGGCACGAAGCCCTATGTCTTCAACGGCCAGCTCATCAAGGGCTTCCATGTGACCTTCAAGGACGGCAAGGTCGTCGAGCACGGCGCAGTGGAAGGTGCGGACCTGCTGGGTCAGCTGTTGGACACCGACGAGGGTGCGCGTCACATCGGCGAGGTCGCCCTTGTCCCGGCATCCAGCCCCATCAACCGGAGCGGCGCGCTCTTCTACAGCACCCTGTTCGATGAAAATGCTGCCTGCCACATCGCTTTTGGCGCAAGCTATCCCGGTACGACCGTGGGCGGTACGAGCCTGACGAAGGAGCAGCTGCTCGAGCGCGGCATGAACCAGTCCTCCCTGCATGAGGACGTCATGATCGGAGCAGAGGACAGCGAGATCACCGGCAAATGCCGCGATGGTTGCACCGTCGAGCTGTTCAAGGATGGCGTTTGGGTGCTGTAAAGAGGTTTTTCCTCAAAAAAGCTTGCATATTTCGCCGGAGTATGCTATATTCTAATTGTACGTTATAACTTTTACTGGAAAGTGGGCCGCAAGGTCCGCTTTTCTTGTTTGTTTGGAGGTTTTTATGGCGAAACAGTCTGGCGGCAATACCGCCCAGAGAGTCGAGAAACTTGTCCGCCCCATCGTGGAGGGCATGGGCCTGCGCCTGTGGGATGTGGTCTTTGAGAAGGAAGGGCCGGACTGGTATCTCCGTGTCCTCATCGACAAAACGGACGGCTCTACCATGGATACCGACACCTGCGCGGACGTCTCCCACGCCCTCGACCCCATTCTGGACGAGGAAGATCCCATCGAGCAGAGCTACTACCTCGAGGTCGGCAGCCCGGGTTTGGGACGCAAATTGAACCGTCCCGAGCACTACGAGGCCGTCAAGGGTCAGAAGATCGCAGTCAAGCTTTTCCGCCCGAACGAGAACGGCGTGAAGGAGTTTGCAGGCATTCTGACCGGCCGCGAGGGGAACACTGTCACGGTGGAGACCGAGAACGGCAGCGTCAGCTTTGAAGTGAGCGCAGCAAGCACCGTCCGTCTGTGTGACGACGAAGATCTGTTTGATTAACATATTATCCAAAAGAGAAAAATAGGAGGAACCCGAAAAATGGCGAACAATGAATTTTTTGAAGCTCTCTCCATGCTGGAGCATGAGCGCGGCATCACCGCGGAATACCTCGTTGACAAGATCAAGGCTGCGATCGTGATCGCCGTCAAGAAGAACTATGAGGTCGAGGACGACAATGTTATGGTCGAGATCGACCCCACCACCGGCAAGTTCAATGTCGCTCTGGTGCAGGACGTCGTGGCCGACGAGGATTGGTACGACGAGCACACCCAGATCGGTGAGACCGAGGCACAGCACATCCGCAAGTCCTACAAGGCAGGCGACCGCATGATCACCCCGCTCAAGACCAAGGACTTCGGCCGCATCGCTGCTCAGACCGCAAAGCATGTCATCCGTCAGGGCATCCGCGAGGCAGAGCGCAGCCAGCAGTTGAGCGAGATCCAGAGCCGCGCACATGACATCGTGCAGGCAACGGTCACCCGCGTCGATCCCGAGAAGGGCATCGTCGCACTGGATCTGGGCAAGGGCGGCGAGGCCATCCTGCCCCGCAACGAGCAGGTTCCCGGCGAGGTCTACACCGAGGGTCAGATGCTTCAGGTCTATGTCGTTGACGTCGTCAGCGGCGACCGCGGCCCGCGCGTCATGATCAGCCGCACCCATCCCGGCCTCGTCAAGCGTCTGTTCGAGCTGGAAGTTCCCGAGATCTACGACGGCACGGTCGAGGTCAAGGCCATCAGCCGCGAGGCAGGTGCTCGTACCAAGATGGCAGTCTGGTCGAAGGATGCCAACGTCAACCCCGTTTCTGCCTGCATCGGCCCGCACGGTGACCGTGTTGCCGCTGTCGTCGAGAAGCTGGGCGGCGAGAAGATCGATATCGTGAAGTGGAGCGAGGATATCTCCGAGTTCATCTCCGCAGCTCTCAGCCCGGCAAAGGTCGTCAAGGTCGAGCTGCTGCCCGGCGAGACCCGTTCCTGCCGCGTCACCGTTCCCGACCAGCAGCTCAGCCTTGCCATCGGCAACAAGGGTCAGAACGCACGTCTGTGCGCTCGTCTGACCGGCTACAACATCGATATCCGCCCCGAGAGCGGCTATTTCGGTGAGGACGAGAAGAAGGAAGAGCCGAAGGCCGAGGAGAACGCAGCAGAATAATTTCTGCTGGAACGGCCGCCAAAGGAGGGAAATCGGATGGCACAAAAGAAGATACCCGCCCGCCAGTGCATTGGCTGCATGACGAGCCGCCCCAAGAAGGAGCTGGTGCGGGTGGTGCGTGCGCCGAGCGGAGAGATCAGCATCGACCCCGTGGGCAAAAAGCCGGGGCGCGGAGCATATCTCTGCCCGGACTCCGCCTGCCTAGCCAAGGCAAAAAAGAAGAAGGCGTTGGAACGCTGCTTTGAGCAGCCGGTTCCCGCCGAGGTTTACGACGCGCTGGCTGTCCAGCTGGCCGACGTCGAAAAGGAGGCTGGGGAAGTTGGCAAAGAATAAGAAGAATGTGTCCGAAAAGCCGGCACTTCCGCCGGAAGAGGCACTGTTTCAGGCTGTGAGCCTCTGCCGCAAGGCAGGTGCGCTGACGATGGGCTTCGACGCTGTCGAGGATGCCGTCGTCAAGGGCAAGGCGTGGATCGTCATGACCGCGTCGGACGCCAGTGCAAAGACGGTGCAGCGTTTGAACTATTCGGTCGGTGACCTCGTGGATATCATCCCGATGCCGCTGACACAGGATCGGCTGGCCGATATCAGCCGGAAACCGGTCGCAGTCTATGCTGTGACCGACCGCAACCTCGCAAAGCTCTGCTTTGACCGCCTGAGCGACTGCGGAGCAATCAAAAATGAGGAGGACATGAGCGAATGACCGTAAAATATAAAGTAAGCGATTTGGCAAAGGACCTGAACGTCTCTGCAAAGAAGGTCCTGGACGAGCTGGCCGCAATGGGCAGCACCGGAAAGAAGAACAGCTCCACTCTGGAAGAGAACGAGCTGAACTACCTGCTGGAGAAGTTCAGCAAGGACAACAGCGAGAAGGACCTTTCTGCGTTCCTGAACAGCGCGAAGCAGCCCAAGGAAGAGCCGAAGGCGGAGAAGAAGGCCGACAAGAAGCCGGAAAACAAAGCTCCGAAAGCTGAGCAGAAGCAGGACAAGAAGCCCGCTGCACAGAACCAGCCCAAGAACAACAACGGCAATAACAACAATAACAACAAGCACAACGACAAGAAGAACGAGCAGCACAAGAAGCGCGACGAAAAGACCGTTTCGCTCAGCGAGCTGGCGCGTGAGACGGGTGCAAAGGCTGCAAACACCCCGGCACAGTCTGTCTCTGTCCGC
This sequence comes from Acutalibacteraceae bacterium, assembly GCA_963648915.1. Taxonomy (GTDB): domain Bacteria; phylum Bacillota; class Clostridia; order Oscillospirales; family Ruminococcaceae; genus Faecalibacterium. Next base: position 4,354 of record CAVJGY010000097.1, read on the forward strand.
CGTGAGGACAATCAGGTCACCGTCGATACCCGTACCGTTGACATGAACGTCGACCGCTTCGATGCCCGTTACGACGATCTGGCTTCCACCAAGAACACCGAGAACCGCCGCAAGCCGACCCCGCAGGGCAACAAGCAGAAGTTCACCCAGCGCGGCCAGCGTCAGCGTCAGCAGTTCCAGAAGGGCAAGCGCGAGACCGAATTTGAGCGTCTGCAGCGCATCCAGCTGGAAAAGGCTCGTAACGCACAGCTGAAGGTCATGATCCCCGACGAGATCACCGTCGGCGAGCTGGCTGCCCGTCTGAAGCAGCAGGCCGGCAAGGTCATTGCCAAGTTCATGCAGATGGGCGAGATGCACGCCATCAACGATGTCATCGATTTTGATACCGCATCTCTGCTGGCTGAGGAGTTCCACGCAAAGGTCGAGCACGAGGTCCATGTCACCATCGAGGAGCGTCTGTTCGATCAGGAGGAGGATTCCGAGGAGAACCTCGTCGAGCGTCCCCCGGTCGTCTGCGTCATGGGTCACGTCGACCACGGCAAGACCAGTATTCTGGATGCAATCCGTAAGACCAATGTCACCGCAGGCGAGGCAGGCGGCATCACGCAGGCCATCGGTGCATATCAGGTCAAGATCAACGACAGCCTTATCACCTTCCTCGATACCCCGGGTCACGAGGCCTTCACCTCGATGCGTGCCCGTGGTGCGAACATGACCGATATCGCAGTTCTGGTCGTCGCTGCCGATGACGGCATCATGCCCCAGACCGTCGAGTCCATCAACCACGCCAAGGCTGCAAACGTCAAGCTCATCGTGGCCATGAACAAGATGGATAAGCCCACCGCAAACCCCGAGCGCGTGATGGAGGGCCTGACCAAGTACGGCATCATCACCG
>CAVJGY010000098.1:0-5245 GCA_963648915.1 Acutalibacteraceae bacterium
GCGCAAACAGCACGCCGTTATACCGCAGGCGGCGGCAGGAATATTTGCCGTAGGAGATCGCAAGCTGATGCCGCACACCGCGCAGATACCAGATATAGGTGTTGTAATCACGGATCGTCAGCTCCGGCAGATACGGTTTCATCCGCCCGTTCATCGCATTCATTCCCCTTCCCATTCCATTGGCCCATCATTCGGCCATTGTACATATTAGTGCTAGTATAATCAATTCGGGTTCGACTTTCAACTCCCCAATTGTAAAATATTCCGCAAAAAACGCACCAGATGTTTTTCATCTGATGCGTGAAATGGGTTTTATTTACTTCTTCTCGAAGCGGTTCGGGGTCGAACGCTTGCCGTCAAAGCCGCTCTTGGGCATCGGCTTCGCCGGGCGGTTCTCGAACTTGGGTGCGCTGTAGTACATATACAGCTGACAGGGGATCATGCCGTTGTACATCTTGCGGCGTTTGTTGGCGCGTTTGCCGTAATGGTGCTCAAAGTCCATATCGGCGGTGATGGCGTACACGCCCGCACAGGGATGCGCCTCCATCTGCTGTCCCAGCGTCCGGGCCAGCTTTGCCGCGCCCTCGATGGTGCTCATACGCTCGCCATACGGGGGATTCGTCAGGACGATGGCCTCGCTCTTGGCGGCGAAATCGGCGACGTCCGCCACCTCGAAGTGGCAGCGTTTCTCGACGCCCGCCAGCTTTGCGTTTGCATTCGCCAGCGCGACGGCAGCCGGGTCGATGTCATAGCCGAAGGCCTCGAAGCCGACGTCCAGCTTGGACTCCGCCAACGCCTTCTGACGCTGCTCTGCCCAGACCGAGGCCGGAACAAAGCTGTAACGCTCAGCGGCGAACCGACGCTTGAGACCGGGCGCGATGTTCATGGCCTTCTGCGCGGCCTCGATGAGGAGCGTACCGCTTCCGCAGAAGGGGTCCTCCACGAGGCTGTCACGGCGGACACGGCCAAGGTCAGCGATGGTCGCGGCCAGCGTCTCACGGATGGGGGCTTCCATCGCGTTGCGGCGGTATCCGCGCTTGTGCAGGCCGTCACCCGTGGTGTCCAGCATGATCTCGCAGACGTTCTTGCGGAGCATGAAGCGGATCTTATACTCCGCGCCCGTCTCGGGCAGGACGGAGGTCTTGTGCTTGAACATCAGACGCTTGACGACCGCCTTCTTGATGATGCTTTGGCAGGCAGGCACGCTCGTCAGCTGGCTGTTCAGGGACGAACCGGTGACCGGGAAAGCTGCATCCGCCGGCAGAAGCTCCTCCCACGGGATGGAGTAGACGCCGTCGAACAGCTCATCGAAGGTGGAGGCCGGGTAGGTGTTCAGCAGCAGCATAACGCGCTCGACGGTGCGCAGGTTGAGGTTTGCGGCCGCGATCATGTCTGCGCCGCCCTTGAAGGTCAGACGGCCATCGCTGACCCGGATATCCTCCGCACCAATGCGGCGAAGCTCAAAGTTGGCAGTGGATTCGCACCCGAAAAAGCAGGGCGCAATGAGTTCAAATTTTGCGGGCATCTTGTATTCCTTTCCTGTGGGTCACTAAAAAACAGACCCGCCCCGCTGGGGCAGGCCCGAAGGTTCTCATTCAGACGCTTCCGTCGGGGACAGCATCTCAGCGGCCACCACGACGGCTGCGGGGTGCGTAACCGCCGCCGCGACGGTTGTTGGTCTCGTGGTCGAGGTCGGCCATCTTCTCCTCGCTCTGGCTCTTGAAGCGGCTCATCATGTCCTCAAAGCTCATGTTGTCGGACTTGACGGGGGCTTTCGGCTGCCAGACACGGGGTGCACTGTCGCGAGCCGGGCCGCGTCCGCCTTCACGGGGAGGACGTCCACCCTCACGCGGGCCGGAGCGGAAACCGCCTCTGCCGCCATCCCGAGGACCGCCCTGACGCGGGTCGCCCGGGTGTGCGCCGTTCGGACGAGGGCCGCGGCCCTCCGGACGTGCCGGACGCGGGGGCGGCGGCAGCAGCCGCTTGATGGACAGCGCGATCTTGCCGTCCGGTGCTACGTTGATGACCTGCACCTTGACAACATCGCCGTCATGCAGGACTGCTGCAATATCCTGCACATACTCGTTGGACACCTCGGAAATATGAACCATGCCGACCCGACCCTCCGGCAGTGCAACGAATGCACCAAACGGCTTTACGCCGGTCACACGACCCTCAAAAATGTTCCCTACCTCAATCGCCAAAACTCAATACTCCTTGTACTCTCTCAATGTTCCGGTTCTCTGTACCGCGCCTAGTTTCCAGTCACATCTACGAAGATGCGCTCGTTTGGCGCGGCAAAATCGTAAGAATCCCGGGCGACCCATTCCGTCACCTCATCGGTATCACCGCTGAGGATGCGCTCCATCTCCTCGTTCTGGGTTTTCTGCTGGGCGATCTGCTCGTTCAGGGTCTCCAGCTCTGCGCGTTTCGAGCTGATCGCGACCTGATTGGAGATGTATGCCGCCAGCATACTGAGGAGAAGCAGCACCAGAAACAGCCGGAGGAGACTCCTCCAGACGATATTCTTCTTCCGCTTTCTGCGGCTCGGATTTGCCATACCACATTGCCCCCGTTGAAACAGCAGGCTTTGCGTGCCTGTACTCTTACTTTGATACGTTTGAATTATACAACACGCGCCGCTCATTTGGCAAGTTGTTTTTGTATTTTTTTGAAACTCTTTTTTCGATGCACCCGCAAAAACCGCCCCGGAAGCCCCAGCAGACCGCCCACGACGGCGGCAGACCCCGCCGCGCTGACGACCATATACCACCGCAGGACGCCGCCCGCACTGTATGCCGCCGTATAGCTTTGGAGGGCGAGGAGCATCGCGCCCACAAAAAGGACGTCCGGAAGGAACGCCGCCCGTCCCCGTTTCGGGAAGAACGCCCGCACTGCTCCCAACAGCCCGCCCAGCACCGCACAGGCCTCCATTTCCTGCAAGATTTGCAGGGGTGCCAACGCCGGGTCCATCAGCGGAACAGACGGCGCAGAAGTCCGCCCGGCGTGTGCTCTGCGGTGTATTCCAGCAGGTCGACCCGCCCGGTCAGCTTGGCCTCGCCTGCGTCCAAATCCAGCGCGGTCACGCTCAGCTCTACCCCGGCAAGGTTCAGCACGCCCCGGCTCGTCTCGATGGCCGCGCCGTCCGGGTCGCACCGCAGAACGCGCTTCACCCCGGTCACCGTCAGCCTGCTCCGCCCCTCTAAGATCAGGTCATGGGGCTTTGCCGCCTCCGCCTTTTCGCCCTTCATCCCATCACGCCCCCTTTTAAACAGGAGTATGCCAAGGGGATGAAGCTTATACCTTTTACGCCGCCTTTAAAAGCCTTTACTCACTAATAATTTCATACATCTCCCGCGCGACATCCTTGGTGCGCGGTTCGATGTCCGACAGAACCTTCACTTTGATGGGGCGGTTGCCAAAGGTGACCTCGATGATGTCGCCTTCTTTAACAGCCTGACTTGCCTTTGCGATTTTGCCGTTGATGAGGATGCGGCCTGCATCGGCGACCTCGTTTGCCACAGTGCGGCGTTTGATGAGCCGCGAGACTTTCAGATACTTGTCCAATCTCATTTTCTATCTTTCTCCTTCTCGTTTTTTGCACTCTCTCAGCATCCCATAGGCTCTCCTACTAGGAGAGCTGTCTGCGAAGCAGACTGAGAGGTTTTACAGGTGTATCTTTCAAAATAACCTCTCCGTCATCCCTGCGGGATGCCACCTCTCCTGATAGGAGAGGCTTTACAAGGGCTACAAAAAAGCCGCCGGGACGTTTGATTCCGGCGGCGAAGTGCGTTCTTCTTACAGGGTGTCCTTCAGAGCCTTGCCCGGCTTGAACACGATGTTGCGGGAAGCAGCGATCGTGATGGGCTCACGGGTGCGGGGGTTGATGCCCTGACGCTCTGCACGCTCGCGGATCTCGAACGTACCGAAGCCGGAGATGGTGATCTTCTCACCGTCGGCCATTGCCTTACCCAGTGCGTCGAACATTGCGTTGACCGCAGCCTCCGCGCTCTTCTTGCTCATCTCGGTGTTTGCCGCAACCTGTGCGATCAGATCGGTCTTAGTCATAATAGAAAACCTCCACAAATTCTTTCGTTCTTCTCAGTCTTATCTCTCGGGAGCTGTTGCCTCAGCCTCGACCCCGTTCGATGCCATTTCTTGCTGCTTCAGCCCTTCGCTGAACCGTTTGGATGCAAAGCTCAGTGCTTCCTCTGCGTCCACGCCCGCCAGACGCATCGCGTCCACCGCCGCGAACAGCAGCTTTCCGGCACGCTCCTGCGCGTTCTCGGGGGAAGCCTCCGCCCACGCCTGCTCTGCCTGCGTGAGGTTCTGAGCGGCCTGTGCGGTGTCCTGTGTGCCAAGACCCCGGCCTGCGGCACGCTTTTGAAGCTTCTGAGCACGCATCAGGGCGGGCAGGGTCAGCGGAACGGTATCCAGCTCATCTGCCAGCGTCCGGCGACCCTTTTCCTTATTTTTGAGCGCGTCCCAGCCGTTTATACCGGCATTTTCCACCGCCGACGAGGTGAAGATGTTCGGATGCCGGAACACCAGCTTCTCGCACACCTCCCGGCAGACCTGTTCAAAGTTGAACCGTCCGCGCTCCTCCTCGAGGACGACATGGAACGCGACCTGCATCAGCACGTCGCCCAGCTCTTCCCGCAGCATCTCTGCGTCGTCGGCGTCGATGGCCTCCAACGCCTCGCAGGTCTCTTCCAGAAAGTTTTTCCGGATGCTCTGATGGGTCTGGACTTTGTCCCACGGGCAGCCCGTCTCCGGGTCGCGCAAAATGCGGATGATTTGGAGCAAATCTTCCGCCGTGTAATGTTCCCGTTCCGGCCAATCCTGCATCTGGGTCTTCCTTTCTGCTTTACTGTCCTGCGGTAGGTTCAGATTGTACCGCAAAATCCGCTTGATTGCAAGGGTTTCGGCACATTTTGCCGTTTTTGCGCCCTGATTTTTACAGGAATTTCACACAAAAAGAGCGGCATCCCCCGAGAGATACCGCCCTGTCCGAATTTTATCGGGAAAGCGTCTCAGAGCTGTGCTCCGCACTTGTTGCAGAACAGCGCGTCATCCGAGACGGGTGCGCCGCACTGCGGGCAGGTCTTGTGCGGCTCGCTGTCGTCCTTGTCGATGCTGAAATCCACGGTGATGCCGTTGTCCAATGGCTCTTCGGCCGTTTCCTCCGGCTCGACCTCCACTGCGGTGAAGCCTGCGGCCGCCTTCAGTGTCGACAGTTCTTCCT
>CAVJGY010000099.1:0-5237 GCA_963648915.1 Acutalibacteraceae bacterium
GGTGGCGGATTTCCGCACCGTCCGGCCCGACCTCGGCACGATGGACGACCTCGAGCAGCTGACCGATGCCTGCCACAAGAAGGGCATCAACGTCTGCATGGATTTCGTGATGAACCACACTAGTGAGGACCACGAGTGGGCCAAGCGTGCCCGCGCCGGAGACGGCGAGTACATGAGCCACTACTTCTTCTATGCCGACCCGTCCATCCCGCAGGAATACGAAAAGACCGTCCCGCAGGTGTTCCCCACCACCGCACCCGGCAACTTCACTTGGCTGCCCGAATGCGGCCACTACGTCATGACGACCTTCTACCCCTATCAGTGGGACCTGAACTACCGCAACCCCCGCGTTTTCAACGAGATGATGTACAATTACCTCTTCCTCGCCAACAAGGGCATGGACATCATCCGCATCGACGCTGTGCCTTACATCTGGAAGGAGCTGGGCACGAGCTGCCGCAACCTGCCGAAAGTCCACACCATCGTCCGGATGATGCGGATGATCGGCGAGATCGTCTGCCCCAGCGTCATCCTGCTGGGCGAGGTCGTCATGGAGCCGGCCAAGGTCGTTCCCTACTTCGGCACAGTCGACAAACCCGAGTGCCATCTGTTGTACAATGTGACGACCATGTGCACCACATGGCACACCGTCGCCACCCGTGACACCCGCCTGCTCCGCAAGCAGCTCGATTCAGTCAACAGCCTGCCAAAAGATTATGTGTTCCTGAATTATCTGCGCTGCCACGATGATATTGGCTGGGGTCTGGACTTCGACACCCTGAAGCAGTGGGGCTTCGAGGAGGTCGCACACAAGAAATATCTCAACCGCTACTTCCAAGGCTACGAGGGCGGCAGCAACAGCCGCGGCGAGCTGTACAACGACGACCCTGTGACCGGAGACGCCCGCTTCTGTGCCACTACCGCAAGTCTCTGCGGCATCGAGAAGGCCAGCTTTGAGCAGGATGCTGCCGCCATGGAGCGTGCTGTCCGGTTCGACCTGACCCTCCACGCCATGATGCTGATGCAGAGCGGCATCCCGATGCTGTACAGCGGCGACGAAATTGCGCAGGTGAACGATTACAGCTACAAGAACGACCCCAACAAGGCGCAGGACAGCCGCTACATCCATCGCGGCAAGCTGAACTGGGAACTGGCCGGACACTGTGAGGACACCACGACCCCCGAGGGTCAGGTCTTTACGGGCATCCACAAGCTCGAGACACTCCGCCGCACCCACCCGGCCTTCGGTCTGAATGCCGACGTCTGGACGCTGGACACGGGCGACAACGCCGTGCTTGCCATCGGCCGCTATGCCGACGATGAGAAGGTCATCGGCATCTTCAACTTCAGCGAGTTTGACAAAACCGTGACTCTACCGTATGATAAGGGTGAATTCACCGATCTGCTGACCGGAAGCCGCCACACCCTGACCCAGCTCACCATCCCGGCCTACGGTTCGTTCTACATGCAGCAGCGGTTCTAAGCGGGAGGACAAAGGAAAATGAAGAAACAATATGACGTCGTTGCTCTGGGCGAGCTTCTCATTGATTTCACCCAGAATGGTCTGAGCGCGCAGGGCAATCCCCTGTTGGAGGCCAACCCCGGCGGTGCACCCTGTAACGTGCTGGCTCTGCTGTCCAAGCTCGGCCACAAGACCGCCTTTCTCGGCAAGGTCGGGCAGGACGGCTTTGGCGACCAGCTGGCCGACGCACTGACCGAAGTCGGCATCGACACCCGGGGGCTCCGGCGTGACCCGGTGGTGCACACCACCCTCGCCGTCGTCCACACTCATCCGGACGGCGACCGGGAATTCAGCTTCTACCGCAACCCCGGTGCAGATATGAACCTCCGCACCGAGGAGCTTGACCGGGAGCTGCTGGCCAACACGACCATCTTCCATTTCGGCTCACTCTCCATGACGGATGAGCCTTGTCGTTCGGCCAGCCGGGAGGCCATCGCCTTGGCCGAGGCCTCGGGCGCACTGCTCAGCTTCGACCCCAACCTGCGCGAACCGCTCTGGCACAGTCTGGACGATGCACGGGAGCAGATTCTTTACGGCATGGCGCACTGCCAAATTCTAAAAATTTCTGACAATGAAATTCAGTGGTTGTCCGGCTGTGAGGACTACGACGAGGGCATCGCATGGCTTCGCGGTCAGTTCAACATCCCGCTCATCCTGCTCTCGCTGGGCAAGGACGGAAGCCGCGCCTACTGCGGCGACGTCCGGGTGGAAGTCCCCGCCCGTCTGATGCCCAACACCATCGAGACGACGGGTGCAGGCGACACCTTCTTCGGCGGTGTGCTCCACTACATCCTCGACCACGGCTGGCACCCCTACACCGAGGCTGAGCTGCACGAGATGCTGGCCTTCGCCAACGCAGGCGCAGCCCTCATCACCACCCGGAAGGGTGCACTTCGGGTCATGCCGGAGCGCAGCGAGATCGAAGCCCTGCTGAAATGATGTCGGTTTGTGCTTCCCGCACTGGTAAACTGCGGCGAAATGTGTTATAGTAAATGAAGTTTTGATGTCATTTACACAGGAGCATATCATGACCATTTCAGAAATCGCAAAGCTTGCGGGCGTGTCGAACACCGCCGTTTCCCGCTATCTCAACCACGGTTATCTCTCCGCCGAAAAGCGGGAGGCCATCGCCCGGGTCATTGCCGAGACGGGATACCGCCCGTCGGTGCAGGCGCAGGTGCTTCGCACCGGAAAGACCAAGACCATCGGCATTATCCTCCCGAAGATCGACTCCTATTCCATCAGTAATGTGGTGGCGGGCATCATCGGCGTGCTCGAGAAAAAGGGCTACGAAACGCTGCTGGCCGACACCTTCAACGACCCGCAGAAAGAATTGGAATACCTGAACCTGTTCAGTGAGCAGCGGGTAGACGGCGTGATTCTGATCGCTACCGTTTTCACGCCCCGTCACCACACCGCACTGCAAAGCTGCAAAGTCCCGGTCGTCATCGTCGGCCAACAGCTGAACGGCTTCTCCTGCGTCTATCACGACGACTACAACGCCATCTATGAGCTGACCCAGCTCGTCATCCGGAAGGGCTGCCGTCGTCTGGGCTATCTCGGCGCACGGATGGACGACCGCGCAGTCGGTCAGGAACGGCATCGCGCCTACTGTGACGCGGTGCGTGCCGCCGGGCTGGAAGAGCAGGCCGAGCATGTCTGCGTCGCCAGCTTCTCCATCGAGTCCGGGGAAGAACAGGCGCGTCAGCTCTGGGAGACCTACGGCCCGCTGGACGCTGTGGTCTGTGCCACCAGCCGGATGGCCGTCGGCGCACTGCAATATTTCCGGAGCATCGGCAAGCGCGTCCCGGAGGATGTCATGCTGACCGGACAGGGAGACAGTACTCTCTGCCGGGTCTGCACCCCGTCTATCACCAGCGTCCGTTACTCCTACGAGGAGAGTGGTAAGATCGCCGCCGAGATGCTGCTGGAAAAGCTCGACTCCCCTTCCCTTGTCGCCCGGGAGACCAAACTCGGCTATACCCTCGTCGAACGGGAATCGACCGAACGGAAATAATCGATATAGATATAAACAGCAAAACAGGCCGTGCCGCCCTTTCGGAAGCAGCACAGCCTGTTTCGTTTTATTCCGTGAAATTATCCCATCAGGGTAGACCAGAGCAGGCTGAACGGCATCACGAGGATGAGAGCCGGCATCAGGTCGACCAGAGGAACGGATTTGATTTTGGACACCCGGAAGCCTGCCGCCATCGTCAGGATACCGCCGCAGGCCGAGAGGTCTGCGAACATGGTCGGGGTCAGCACGCCCGCCAGCAGCTTTCCTGCGCCAAAGACGAGCATCAGGATGACGACCTGCGGAAGCGGGATGGCACAGATCGCCGCACCCAGCGAGGAGGCGAAGATCATGGCCGTGAATCCGTCCAGCACGGCCTTCGACATCAGCAGCGAGGGGTCTCCCGTGATGCCCTCGGTCAGGGTGCTGTACCAGCCGAAGCCGCTGCAGCAGAACAGAGCCACCGCCGTGATGTAAAACTCCATGTCGATGTCCTCGCCGCCGAGGTGGAGGGTCTTGACGAGCTTATGAAAAAACTTGCTCGTCCACTGCTCCAGATGCAGGCTGTGACCGATGGTGAAGCCCACCAAGATCGCCAGCACAACGGCCGTCATGCCGGACGCCTTGATGATGGAGTTGACGCCGATCGCGATCGAGCAAAATCCGAACAGGGTCGGCAGGTTGTCCTTCAACCCCTGCGGCAGGACTTTTCCCAGACCCGTTCCCAGCAGACCGCCGAGCAGCACGGCGGCACAATTCGTCAAAACTCCAATTGGCATTCTTCCATCCTCACATTTCTTTTTATTTTACCAGTCCTTCACCGAGCCGTCAAAGGCACGGCGTGCGGCGTTGCTGCCGCGCTCATTGGCAGGATAAAGCTCTTCTGCGTCGTCGGACAGCTCGATGCCGATGCCGGGGGCTTCGGGGATGAGCATACAGCCATTCTCGAAACGGAGCGGCTCTTTTACCATCTTGTCCTCCGCCCCGTTCAGGCAGAAGCCCGGAAGCTCCTGAATGCCGAGGTTCGGGATGGACGCACAAATTTGCAGGCAGGCCGCCGTAGACACCGGGCCGAGCGGGTTGTGCGGGATGACCAGCACATCGTGCGCCTCAGCCAGTGCGCAGATTTTCTTGCTGGTGGTGATGCCGCCGACTGCGCAGACATCCGGGCGGACATACTGGCAGGCATGGCGTGCCATCAGCACCTCGAATTCCCGCAGGTCGATGGCACGTTCGCCCGTCGCGATGGGCACGCCCACCTTGCTGGCGACCTCGGCCATCGTATCGACGTTATCCGGCGGTACGGGGTCTTCGAGGATCATCGGGCGGTACGGCTCGACGGCACGGCCAAAGGCGACCGCCTCCGGCAGGGTCATGCCGCGATGGACTTCCAGCACGAAGTCGAAGTCCGGGCCGACGGCCTCACGGCAGACGCGGACCTTCTCCACCTCCCGCTCAATGCGGCTGGAATAGAACTCGCCTTTTCCGTCCGGGGAGCTGGTCGGGCCGTTGCAGAAAATCTTCGCGGCCGTAAAGCCCATCTCCTGAAGCTGCTGATACTGCTCGGCCAACTTTTTGTTATCCTCGGTCAGGTGCATGACCGAAGCGTAGACCCGCACCTTATCGCGGGTCTTGCCGCCCAGCAGCTCGTAGACCGGAACACCCAGAGCCTTACCCTTGATGTCCCAGAGGGCGATGTCG
>CAVJGY010000100.1:0-4304 GCA_963648915.1 Acutalibacteraceae bacterium
GTGTATGATGAGGATGTGGCCGGACTGGAAGAGACGCTGGTGCACACCCTCAGCCGCGAGAAGCTTTCCGTTTCCACGGCAGAGAGCTGCACGGGCGGTCTGATCGCACAGCGCATCACCTCCGTTTCCGGTTCAAGCGAAGTCTTTGGGCACGGTTTCGTCACCTATTGGGAGCAGGCAAAGGCCAAGCTCATCGGGGTCGAGCCGGAGGTCATCGCGAAGTACAACGTCGTCTCTGCCCCCGTTGCGGCGCAGATGGCACTGGGTGCAATGGCAACTTCTGGTTCGGACATCGCCGTCAGCGTGACGGGCATTGCCGGGCCGACGGGCGGCGACGCGGTTCGTCCGGTCGGCACGGTCTACGTCGGTGCTGCACGGGGCGAGACGGTCTATGTTCGGAAGCTGAAGGTCTCCCGTCCTGACCGTGCGATGGTGCGTGCGCGTGCCGCACAAGCCGCGTTAGAGCTGGCACTCCGTCTGGCGCAGGGCAAAGTCCCCGCCGGGACGTTGGCCCTCTCTGCGGCAGAGCAGCACGACCGCGCCGCACTGGACAAGCTGGATGCAGCCTTTGTAACGGCCTGAGCACCACAGCATCGGCTTCGCTGGTCGGCCACACAATCTGATAAAGGTGTGTGATGTTATGACCGACGATACCAAGACCGAGACCTGTATGCTCCGGCTGTTCGGTGCTGACCCGGCGGCTCTGGCGGAGGCTGTCGGGCGGTTCGCGCCCCAATGGAGAGCCTCCGCCGAGTGGTGTTCCCGGGGAAGTGAGACCCTTCTCGCCCTTCACGCCGACGACCCCAGCGGCCTGAAAAAAGCCGCACAGAGCCTTCGGACAAGCTTTTCCGCTGAGCTGTACGGCGAGGGCGACACGACCCTTTCCGCCGCTGTTGTGGACACGCTGGAACGCTGTGACAGGCTTCTGGTCTGCAGCGATTCGGCCGCAGGTGCACTGCTGGAAACACGCTTGGAGAACGTGCCGGGCGCGGATAAGGTCTTTGATTTTGGTGCGCTGAGCTACGCACACCCGCAGACCTTTTCCCAAATCGAAAAGCGTGCGCGTGCCCGTCTGCATCTTTCCGCCACCGAAACACCCGACCCGCTCCGGCTTGCTCTGGCGCGGGCACAGTCGGCACGGAAGCTCATTGGCGCGGAGCTGGCCGCAGGCTGTGCCGAACGGGAATCGGACACCGTGCTCGTCCTCAGCACCAAAAAGGGCTGCTGGGTGCGGACGGTTCGTCCGGACGACTCCCCCGCCCTCTGGCTGCTGGACATCATCCGCCGGGCGGCGGCAGGACTTCCACAGGCCAAGGGCACGGGCTTTCTGCCTGCACGCAAGGCCACAAAGCCCAACGCTTCCCCCGCTGAGACTCCCCCGCCAAAGCCCCGGAAACATCCTCTGCGCCGGGTGGTCTCCGTCTTAGTCGTGGTCGCTCTGGCGGTCTTTGCGGCGGCGTGGTACTGGACGAACGGCCAGCTGACCGCCCTGCCCGACCAACTGCGCACCCTCAGCTTTTTCAGTGCGTCCAGCCTGCCCCATTCGGGCGCAAGCCTGCTCTGAACCCGCACAAAAGCCCTCTTGATAATACGATACCCCGTTCACCGGGAGACGTTTACAGCGTTTCTCCGGTGAGCGGGGTATTTTCTTTAGGTCAGTGGCTTTTCTTGCACTTTGCCAGTCAGTATGTTATACTTAACTCGAAATTTTGAGCTTGTGAGGGGGCTGCTTATGATTTTTCTGGTCGAGTGCATCGCGGCTTGTGTTTTATTCACGGCCGCATTGGAGGCGGTCGCTGCAAAGCGGCGAGAGGTTTTCGTCAACGATTATCCTCCGGTTGTGACCGACAAGCTGCGGGAACTGCACCTTGTTGCCGCCACGCCGCCGCCCAAAAAGAGCGACATCCTCCGCAAATTGGTCGCGCTGGTGGTCTATGCGGTCTTGTTCGCGTTGCTTCTGCGGTTCGTCAACGGCATCACGACCTTTTCCGGTGCGGCTCTGACCGCATATTGTCTGTGGCTGGTGGTCGACTGGTACGATTTTCTGGTCGTGGACATTCTGATGGCACCCTTCGATAAGTTCTACAAGCTGGCCGGGGTCAGCCCCATCGAAAAGTCCGCCGTCTGGTTTCACTTCAAGGGCAGTCTGCGGGGCATGGTTCTCGGCGTCCTCTTTGCGCCGCTCGTCGGTCTGCTCGTCCTACTGCTGTAAAACAGCAAATCCCATTTTTATATACGAAAAAAGCAGAGCCTCCCGCAAACAGCGAAAGACTCTGCTTTTTAGTTTGTTTATGAAGCGTAAAAACGCCGAAGATTACTCCTCGGTGACCTCAAAATCGAGGGGCTTTCCGCAGGCGGGGCAGGCCGGCTCGCCGTCCAGCAGAGCGTCCTCGTCCACAACGGAGGTCGCGCCGCAGTTCGGGCAGGTCACCTCGTACTGCACGGGGCTGTCGTCCTCTTCTGCTGCTTCATCGTCCTCGTCGTCGGCCAGAGCGACCTCAAAGGCGACCTTGCAGCTGGGGCAGATGGCCTCGCCTGCATCCAAGTCGTCCTCGCTGACGTAGACCGTGCCGCCACATGCAGGGCAGGCCACCTCATAGTAAGGCTCGCCTGCGACATCGGCGTTGTCATCCTCGCTCTCGTCGCCCTCTGCGTCGTCCGAAGCGTCCTCGTCGTCCTCTTCCTCGTCGGCATCGTCGTCCTCATAGAGGTCAGCCTCGAGGTCCTCCAGCTCCTCGCTCAGATCGTTGATCTGGTCGTAGGCGCGGGTCACATCCTCGTCGATGCCGTCCACAGCATCCGCCATCTCGCTCAGCAGCTCGCTCATAGCCTTGATGACCTTGCCCTCTTTGGTGGATTCATCAATGCCAAGGCCATCGATCAGGCCCTTCAGGTATGCAGCTTTTTCTTTCATAGGGAATACCTCCTATTTGCAAAACAGCATTTGAACAAAAAACCGGGCGAACGGTCTCCCGCCTGCCCGGTCTGTCGGTAAAAGATTAGACGCGCTCCATATACTCGCCGGTGCGGGTATCGATGCGGATGTGGTCGCCCTCGTTGATGAACAGGGGGACGCGGATCTCAGCACCGGTCTCGACGGTAGCGGGCTTCAGGGTGTTGGTAGCAGTGTTGCCCTTGACACCCGGCTCGGTCTGGGTGACTTCCAGCTCGATGAAGTTGGGGATCTCAACGCTGAAGACCTTGCCCTTGTAGGACAGCAGCTTGCACAGCTCGTTCTCCTTGCAGAACTTGAAGTTGTCGGGAACGTCGCTTGCGTTGACAGGGATGTCATCGTAGGTCTCGTTGTCCATGAAGTGGTACAGATCGCCATCCTCATAGCTGTAGGTAACGTCCTTACGCTCGATGAAAGCCTGAGGGAACTTTGCGGTCGGGTTGTAGCTGGTCTCAACCACAGAGCCGGTGATGACGTTCTTGGTCTTGGTACGGACAAAGGCTGCGCCCTTGCCGGGCTTCACGTGCTGGAACTCAACGACCTGAAGAACCTGGCCGTCCTGCTCAAAGGTCACGCCATTGCGAAACTCGCCTGCAGAAATCATAGGAATTCCTCCATTAGTTGTAATGTCTCAAATGCTTAACGCATATCTCTATTTATTTTACTCAATCCCGTGCAGTTTGGCAAGGGGTTTGAGCAAAAAAGACGTTTGAAATCGAAAAAAGTTTGAAAATCAGCGCATTTTGACCGCCGCAGCATACATTCGCTGCATGCTCTGGGCGTCCTCAGCCTGTGTACCCGCGCTCTCGCAGATGATGACAGGTGCACATCCGCGCTCAGCCAGAAGCTCCATCAAGGGCTGGGGTTCCGGGCCGAACTGGGTCTCGGCGAAGGTCCAGTGCCGCTTCTCGCCGCCCGCCGAAAACTCGATGCGGGAGAAGTGGACATGGAAGCGTTTCGCCCGTTCATCGCCCAAGGCCTCCTCCATCCGGTCGAGGATGGCGGCATAGTCGGCCTTGGACTGGATGCCGCCCAGCGTCCGGGCGTTCAGGTGGCCGAAGTCGATGCAGGGCGTGATGCGCTTGTCCACCGCACAGAGTGCCAGCACCTCGTCCAGCGTGCCCAGCTGACCGATCTTTCCCATCGTCTCGGGGCAGAGGGTCATGTCCGCATATCCGGCTTCATCGAGGGCTTTCACGGCACGCTGCATGGTGTCCAACGCTTTCTCGAGGGCGGCCTCCCGGCTCTGCTTGCCGCAGCTGCCCGAGTGGAAGATGATGCGCTTTCCGCCCAGTGCCCGGCAGACCTCGGCGCTCTGGAGCAGGTAGCGGACGCTGTTCAGCCGCTTTTC
>CAVJGY010000100.1:4314-5146 GCA_963648915.1 Acutalibacteraceae bacterium
GTCCTCTTCCAAGCTGGACATACTGATATAATACGGTGCGTGGACGCTGAACAGGATGTCCCGCTCTGCGGCATCTGCGGCCATCTTCTGCGCCTTTTCGATGCCGAGACGGACACCGTGCCCGCACTGATATTCAAAAGCGTCCAGACCCATCTCTGCCGTGTATTTCGGGATGTCGAGACTGTTCTTGTAGCCTTTGGCCGTGAAGCTGTCGCTCGTGCCCGCCGTGCCGAACCGGATGCGTCCGAAATCGTTCTGGGTCACAGGGTCTTGCCCCCTTTGTCATAGTACTCCTGCCAGTGCTTTTTCTCCCACTTCCGCTTGAGGATGACCTGTGCGCCGAGGTCCGGGCCGCGCGGGATGACGACCAGACCGGGGATACCGTACAGTGCCGCCGCCATCCGGTCGGCGTAGAGTTGGTCGCCGACCATCGCCAGCTGGCGGTGCTTCACGCCCAGACGATGCTGTGCGACCATCAATGCGAACGGAAGGGGCTTGGCCGAGCGGCAGATGCAGGCCAGACCCAGCTTTTCGGCAAACGGGCGGACGCGCTTGGCCGAGCCATTGGAGACGATGGTCATCCGGATTCCAGCGGCTTTCATGGTCTCGAGCCACTGCGCTACTTCATCCGGAAGCTCCTGACTGCGGTCGGCCGTCAGGGTGTTGTCGATATCCAGCACAAGGCCGCAGATGCCCTTTTCGGCCAGAAATTCCGGCGTGATGTGGGTGACGTCCTTGAAAACATATTCAGGGGTAATCAACATGGTCTACTCCTTCGTTTGCTCACTGCACTTTAAGGTTTCTAAAAGCCTTCCCCTTGAGGGGAAGGTGC
>CAVJGY010000101.1:0-5098 GCA_963648915.1 Acutalibacteraceae bacterium
CTTTCCACCTCATCCGGCATTTCATGCCACCTTCCCCTCAAGGGGAAGGCTTTTAATTCGTCCCCTTAAAGTACAGACCCCTAGTGAAGTCACCCTCAAAGGGTGCGTGCTGACGGATGCTGTCCAGAATGGCGGCAGCCTCCTCGCGGGATTCCAGCGTGAAATAGGCCACGCCATAGTCCACGGTCAGTGCACCCGGCTTGTCTCCCATATAGATGGGAACGGGGTTATAGATGGTGCGCACACCCATGCCGCACCGCACCGGGAATTTCTTCGCCTTGCGGTCGGTCAGTTCGCCCGTTTTGTCGCAGTGGGCGCAGTCGTGGATGTTCTGCAGAGGGCAGGCACGGGTCAGCATCAGAGGCATATGGCCGTAGATGATAACACCCGTCGGCACAGGTTTTCCACCGACTTCGGGAGAAATCGTCGAAATGTCGTTGTCCTTTACCTCGGGCAGGATGAGGACAGAACGCAAACCCTGCTCTGCATAGAACTGCGCCGCGAGGTTGTTGGTGACGTTCAGGCCGAAGCCGCCCGTCATGGGCAGGCCGCGGCAGAGACGGAGATGGGCGATGTTGCTGACCTCATAGCCTGCAAAGCCCTGCTCCTGTGTAGCCGCGATGCGGCGGGCGGTGTCCTCCTCCAATTTTCCGAACATCGCACGGGGCAGCTCGAGAAGGGTCTTGCTCCGCCATTCGCGGGGCACACGGTCAGCCTGCGCGATAGGCAGAATAATATATTCTACGCCGCCGAGTGCCCGCTCCGGCACTTGGTCCCACTTCTCGAACCGTGCCCGGAGCGTCCGATGCTTCGGAAGGGTGCGGGTCGGCAGGTCGGGCAGGGTGATGTCGTTGATTTTGTACGGACGCAGAACATCCCGCTTTTTCAGCAGGGCATCCAGTGCCTCGCGGCGAAGCTCGTTGACGGCACTGCCCGGGATGAACCACGGCCCGCCGTCCATTTCCACTTCGATCTCCGTCGCTTCAAAGGGCGTGCCGCCCGTCTTTGCCAGACTGCGGCGGATGCTTTCGGTCGGGTCGGTGCGGGCGGGCTGAGGCTCTGCGTCACCATAGGCGAAGGCCTTGTTCACGCCGTCGGTGACGGTCAGCTTCTCACCGCCCTCTTCGATTTCCAGCTTGAACTTGACCGGAACGCGGGAACGCTCCCGGCGGTATAGCTCGCGCAGGGCGGGCAGGGTCTTTTTCGTCAGCTCTGCGTCGGCCTCACTCCGAACGCCGAACATCGTACCATCGATCTTTCCATCCAGATAGCCCGAGGTGAATCCCGAACGGCTGAACGCATTTTTCAGCAGGTCGCGGTCATAGGCGCGGCCTTCCCGTCCGGCCAGACATGCGCTGACGGCGGCGGCGACATACTCCGGGGTGCGGAGACGACCCTCGATTTTTGCCGATGCCACGCCGAGTGCCTGCAGTTTGTCCAGCTTGTCGATGGAAGAGTTGTCTTTCAGGGACAGGTGGTGGAGACGGCCAGGCTTGCCCTCAGGCAGCGGATTCGCCTCAAACGGCAGGCGGCACGGGCCGGCGCACGAGCCGCGATTTCCGCTTCGGCCACCGAGGAATGCCGACATATAGCACTGGCCGCTCATGCTCATGCAGAGCGCACCGTGGATGAAGCATTCTGTCTCGATGCCGCAATTCTTGGTTATGTGCTCGACCTCAGGCAGGCTCAGCTCACGCGCCAGAACCACGCGTGTGAAGCCGAGGTCTTTCAGCTCCAATGCGCCCTGCAAGGTGTGGACGCTCATCTGGGTCGAGCCGTGACGGGGCAGGCCGGGTGCAATTTTTGCAATCAGCTGCGCCACGGCCAAGTCCTGACAGATGACGGCATCCGCACCGCTGGCGGCGACTGCACGGACGGCATCGGCCAGAGACGCCAGCTCTCCGCCGTAGACGGTGGTGTTCAGGGCAACGTGGACGGCCACACCGCGGGTATGGCAGAACCGGACGGCCTCTTTCAGGCTGTCCGCGTCAAAATTTCCCGCGCCTGTCCGGGCATTGAAGCCCGAAAAACCCAGATACACCGCATCCGCACCGCTGAACACGGCGGCCTTCAGCATCTCTTCACTGCCTACAGGGGCTAAGATCTCAATTTTCGACATGGCTCTCTCCTGCTGTCTCATTTTCCTCTGCTGCTTCGGCTTTCTGCGCTTCCTCGGCCTTCTGTGCCTCTTTCAGCTCCTTCGCGGCTTCCTTGGCCTTCATCCGGGCAAGCTGCTCCCGCAGAGCTGCATTTTCGCGCTTGAGCGTTTCATTTTCGACCTTCGTCTTGTCCTCCGCAAGCTTTGCGCGGGCGGCGTCCGCGATGTAATCCTGAATTTGTCCGCGCATATTCTCGGCACTGCCCGCGCTCTTGCGGTACTCGTCCAGATAGTCCATTGCGCAGAAAACGGCTGCTTTCGTCACCGAGAGATTGGCGTTGTCGTCCAGCAGCTTGGTGATATCCTCATCCAGCTTTTTGGCTAGAGAGGTGATATAAGATTCGGGGTCGGTCGTTGCAATGGCATACGGCGCGCCCGCGATCGTCACTCTCACTTTATTAACCATTCTGTCCTCGCTTTTATCCTCATTCTCATGGCAATTCCGCCCAACCGCTGAAACTCCGTCCGGCATTTTCGGGACGCCGCGCCGATTTCCGGCGTTTTTGCCCCACAAACCCGAGGTTTTCCGCACATTGAGCGTACCTTTTGCATGTTGGAAACGTGTCACGCGGAGTTTCCCGCCGAATTACCCGGCC
This sequence comes from Acutalibacteraceae bacterium, assembly GCA_963648915.1. Classification (GTDB taxonomy): domain Bacteria; phylum Bacillota; class Clostridia; order Oscillospirales; family Ruminococcaceae; genus Faecalibacterium. Next base: position 2,755 of record CAVJGY010000101.1, read on the forward strand.
ATTTTGCGTTTTCCGGGTGCAAACGGCAGCTCCGCTCCCTCTTATTATAATATAAATAGTCCTCGAGAAAAAGTGCTATTTTTGAATTTTTGGTAGATTTGTCAGAAACTTAACCATAAAAATGGTAGTAACGGCAAAAATGGGGTCTTTTTCTTGCAATCAGACTTAAAACAGACTATAATAATGGCGTTGTTGTGTGATAGGCCACCGAACGATATAGAGGAGACGGGCCTTGCCGCCGCAAAACTTATTTCACGAACGCGTAAATGCGGATAGGAGTTCTATTATGACTACGAAGGAATTTGCAAAAATTCTTCAGGACAAGCTGACCAGCGAGTACGGCGTTGACCTGAGCGTTGCTTCCAAGCAGCAGATCTACCGTGCACTGGCACTGATCTGCCGCCAGATGATGAGCGAGAACCACAAGAAGTTCCAGTCCAAGGCAATCGGCACTGGCACCAAGCAGGTATACTACCTCTGCATGGAGTTCCTGATGGGCCGCAGCCTGAAGATGAGCCTGTTCAATCTGGGCCTGAACGATGTCGCCCAGAAGGTCCTGGCCGACGCTGACATCAGCATCGACGGCATCTACGAGGAAGAGCCGGACGCAGGTCTGGGCAACGGCGGCTTGGGCCGTCTGGCTGCCTGCTATCTGGACGGCATGGCTACCACCGGCGTCTGCGGTACGGGCTATTCCATCCTGTACGAGTACGGCATCTTCAAGCAGAAGATCGTCGACGGCTGGCAGCAGGAGCGTGCCGACAACTGGCTGCCCGGCGGTCAGGTCTGGCTGAAGAGCCATCCCGACCAGGCAGTCGAGGTCCGTTTCGACGGCGAGATCCACGAGAACTGGGACAACGGCTTCCACTACATCCAGCACACCAACTACAACAGCGTCATGGCTATCCCCTCTGATATGTATGTTCAGGGCTACGACGGACAGGGCGTTGCAAAGCTGCGTCTGTGGCAGGCAAAGGCTCCCGACTTCGATATGTCCAGCTTCTCTCTGGGCAACTACAACACTGCGATGAGCAAGAACGCCAACGCAGAGTTGATCTCCAAGGTCCTGTACCCCAACGACAACCACGTTGAGGGCAAGATCCTCCGCCTGCGTCAGCAGTACTTCCTGTCTGCTGCTTCCATCGGCGATATCGTCCAGAACCACCTGTCCAGCTACGCTACGCTGGAGAACCTGCCCGACAAGGTCGCCATCCAGCTGAACGATACCCACCCGACCCTCGCCATCCCCGAGATGATGCGCATCCTGCTGGACGAGTGCGGCTTCGATTGGGACAAGGCATTCGGCATCTGCCAGAAGGTCTTCTCCTACACCAACCACACCGTCATGGCCGAGGCTCTGGAGAAGTGGAACGTCGACATCTTCAAGATGACCCTGCCCCGCATCTATCAGATCGTGGTCGAGATGGACCGCCGCGCTCGTGCTGAGCTGGAGAAGGCTTTCCCCGGCGATCAGGGCAAGATCGACTACATGGCACTGATCGGCGACAATCAGGTGCGCATGGCAAACATCTGCGCTTACACCTCCAACAGCATCAACGGCGTTTCCAAGCTGCACAGCGAGATCATCAAGGACAGCGTCTTCCACGACTACTACCTGTTCAAGCCCAAGGCTTTCAAGAACGTCACCAACGGCATCGCATACCGCCGCTGGCTGCTGGCTTCTAACCCGGAGCTGTGCAAGCTGCTGGACGAGACCATCGGCGACGGCTACAAGCACGATGCTTCCGACCTGTCCAAGCTGAACAAGTATGCCGAGGACAAGACCGTCCTGAAGCGTCTGAACGAGATCAAGCTGGACAACAAGAAGAACTTCGCAAACTACCTGTCCAAGAGCACCGGTCAGACCATCGACCCGAACTCCATCTTCGACTGCCAGGTCAAGCGTATGCACGAGTACAAGCGTCAGCACTTGAACGCTCTGAACATCGCAGCACAGTACCTCTACCTGAAGGAGAACCCCAACGCAGACTTCATCCCCAAGACCTACATCTTCGGCGCGAAGGCTGCTCCCGGCTACTACATGGCAAAGCAGATGATCCGCATGATCTGCAAGCTGGGCGACCTCATCAACAACGACCCGGCTGTCCGCGACAAGCTGCGTGTCGTCTACCTCGAGGAGTACTGCGTCTCCCTGAGCGAGCACCTGATGCCCGCTGCTGAGGTCTCCGAGCAGATCTCTCTGGCTGGCACCGAGGCTTCCGGTACCGGCAACATGAAGTTCATGCTGAACGGCGCGATCACCCTGGGCACCCTGGACGGTGCCAACGTGGAGATTGCCGATGCTGCTGGCCACGAGAACGAGATCATCTTTGGTATGCTGACC
>CAVJGY010000102.1:0-1955 GCA_963648915.1 Acutalibacteraceae bacterium
AATTATTTAATAAATCTCCTGAAATCAGAGAATTACTTTTACAGTATTTGGAAGAGAAAGAAGTTACCGCTAACTATCCCTACGTTTACGTTAAACGTGTAAAACCCGTTGAAAACGATAGTTATATCGTGAAAATCACGTTCGATTTTATTGATTCAAAATACACTTTATTGCAACGCATTAGCCGAAAAGTACCAGACGGGATTTGACGAACCACTGCTCCACACCATGATTGTGGACAAGAAATTAAAAGGCGTCAAGGCTGTGCAGACCCTCTCCCGCCTGAACCGCACCTGTCCCGGCAAAACGGACACCTTTGTGCTGGACTTCGTGAACAAGGCCGAGGACATTCAGGAAGCGTTTCAGCCGTTCTATCAGGAGACGTATTTGGAGCAGGAGGTCAACGCCGACTTGCTCTATAAAGTTCAGAAAGAGCTGCGCGGCTTTGCGGTCTATGCTGACACGGACATTGACGCCTTTGCAAAGGAGTATTTTCGCCGCACTCCCGGCAAGGATGCTATGGGGCGCATGAGCAGCGTGCTGAAACCCGTCGCCGACCGCTACAACCAGAAAACGCAGGCCGAACGATATCAGTTCCGCCGCCTGCTGCGCAGTTTAGTTAAGTGGTATGGATATATCTCGCAGGTCGTACGGATGTTTGACGAAGAACTGCACAAAGAGGACGTTTTCTGCTCCTACTTGCTCAAACTGCTGCCACCAGACCCGGTAGACCCTCTGGATTTGGACGGCAAATTGCAGTTGGAGTACTATAAACTGCAAAAGACCTTTGCGGGCACTATCGAGCTGGAAAAGGCCAAGGGCAGCTACGAGCCTGTCACTCAGAAAGCCGCCCTCGGCCACGATTCAAAAGAACCGCTGGACGAGATCATTTTGAAAATCAACGAGAAGTACAAAGGCCAGTTCACCAACGCCGACCGGGTGCTGCTCACTGCCCTGCATGACCGTCTGCGTACCGACCCCAAACTGGCGAAACTAGCACAGAGTTCCAACCCGCAGATCTTCACCGAGAGCATCTTCCCCAAGGCTTTTGACTCTGCCGCACAGGACAGCTATATTGAGGCGCAGGACACCTTCTCTGCTCTGTTTGAAGATACCAGCAAATATAAGGCCATTATGTCCGCCTTGGCGGAGCTGCTGTATCGGGAATTCAGGGGGAAATAAAACGCTATCCTTTCAAAATCCCCACGATCTTCCCAAAATCCTTTTTTGCCTCAGGGAAGAAGGGCAGCATACAATAGCAATGGATCATACCGGGGCGGGCGAAGGAGGTATAGGGCACATCTGCCCGTTGGCAGGCTGCCTCGAAGTCGGGCAGGCCGCCATAGAGCACCTCATCGGCACTATAGAAAAAGTGGATATCGCCCACACCGCGGTAATCGCCCCGCGAACCGGAGATCATGTAATCCGGCACATCGTCCTGCCCGTGCCGCATGAAGGACGCGACCTTCTCCATAAAAGCGTAATCAATGGCCGGGTCGGAGGGGTTCAGAGCTTGCATCCGCGCTCTTTCGGCATCGTTCCAGGGCACTTCGCCCGGCGAGACCGCCACAATATGCCGGGGCTGCGGCAACGGTGCGCCCAGTGCGTTGTTATGGGCAGCGATTCCCAGAGCCAGTGCACCGCCAGACGAAAAGCCGCATGTGCTGACATTTCCGCCGCCGTAAAGCTCGATCATCTGCCGATAACACTCAAACACCATATCGTAGCTCTCCGTGATGCAGTGCTCATCACAGAGCGGATAGCACGGAAACCAGACGTCACAGCCTGTTTCCTTGCACAGCTTCCGCAGAACCACCGCGTCGCCCTTGTCCGAGCCGATCATCATGCCACCGCCGAAAAAGTACAGAATCGCGCGGCGGGCAGGCTTTGGCTTTTCCTGCACGATCAAACATGGAAAGCCGTTGATGTCCCGCTTCCGGTAGAACGCCTTGTGG
>CAVJGY010000102.1:1965-5096 GCA_963648915.1 Acutalibacteraceae bacterium
GCATGAAAAAGCCCCGTCCACGGTTCTGTTTTTCGATCTCCTTCAGCAGTTCTTCTTCCGGAAGCCGATACAGCTTCTTCACGCCTGCCAGCTTGTAGATACCTCTCAGGGCGGCTGCGCCAATGCTCATGTTCCTTCTCCCTCTCTCACTTTTCTGCGGCGGGCACTCCCGGCAGGAAACCGGACTTCGCCTTTTCCTCCGTGTCGTCGCTCTCGTCGTAGGCATCATAGGGCGCAGACGGGTCGTGGACACGCTTTCCGAACGGTGAACAAAGCTCGCTCTTATGTGCAAAAGCAAACTCAAAATCCGACGACCACCCCGTATGCCCGGTGATGAACATCGGCCGCAGACCGCGCTTTTTCAGCTTCTTTTCCAGAAGAGCCAGCGACTTGACCGCCAGTTTGTTGCTTTCGGCCAACGCGGAAATAAAGCTGTAGCCGCCGTCCGCACCAAACCAGATGGTATCACCCGTGAAAAGATATTTGTCGTCGATGAGATACACCATGTGTCCCCATGTATGGCCCGGGACAAGGAAGCACTCTACCTTGATATCGCCAATTTTGAAAATCTGCCCATCCCGGAGCAGCTTTTTCTCGTTGTATATCGTCACCTGCGGCAGCTTGTAGAGGTGATAAATGACCTTTCGGCGCACCTCGCCCGTGAGATATTTGTTCTCCGTCTCGCCGATGTACAGGGTCGCATCCCGGAACAAACCCGGGCTGTCGGCCTCCACCGCGCCCACATGGTCGGTGTCCTGATGGGTGATGAGGATGTCCCGGATGCTCTTCGGGTCGATGCCCAGCCACCCCATTTTCTCTTCCAGACGCTCATAATTGTACCCTGCATCGATCATCAGGATGTCGTCGCCCTTCTTATAAAAGAAGATGTTTGCGACCCATTCCCGCACACAGGCCACATGCTCGTCGATCCAGCCCGTGTTCAGCGGCTTGAAGATCTCCTTGCCGCGGTACATTTTGCTCATCTCTTTTTTCTGAAAATCGGTTGCCTGCTTTGACATTTGTTCTCCCTCCTGTTAAAATTGAAATAACATCACTGCCCGGTCCGGCAGTATTTTCAAGGCTCGAAAGTTAGTTTAAGCTAATTTCATGAGGTGCTTTTATGAAACAGAATTATCTGATCGTCGGTTTTGAGAAAACCATCTCCGAGCGTTTTCCCGCACAGGCCTCGGAATTGCGGCACAAAATGGAGCAGCGGCTCGCCGAACTGCGGGCGGACTACACCGGGGCATCCAAGGAAGAGCAGAAGCATCTGGAAGGTCAAATCTTACCGGGTATCGCCATTTATGAGACCCTGCAAACTGTTCTCCCAAAAGAGGAAGCCTTTCAGCTTGTTCACGATTATGTGGAGGCGCGTGCTTGGCGTATCCGCGCTGTTTTCCTGAAAATCATGCGCATCCCGGGGCTTTACCGCAAAGTTCCCGGCATCTTTGCCAAGGGTGTAGACAAGATGTTCGGCGCGACCGCCGGGTTCACCGCCGTCCAGCACGAGGCGACCAAGGACGTCATCCGGTTCGACATGGTGCGCTGTCCCTATCACACGGCCTGTGTGAAGTACGGCTGTCCGGAGCTGTGCCCCTGCTTCTGCGACAGCGACGACATTACTTATGATAATCTGCACCCGAATCTTATCTGGCATCGCACCCAGACGCTTGGACGCGGAGACAGCTGTTGCGATTTCGGACTGATGGTGAAGCGCGACGGCAAGCGTTCCTGACACCGCGATGCGGGCTTTTGTCAGCTCCATCCTACCACATCCGCAGACCAGACGCAACCCTTGTTCCTCAAATTGTTAGAATCAACAAACCAATTCTCTTTTTTGACCGAAAAAATCCCCGGAAAGGCTCTTGAACCACTTTCCGGGGATCACTTTTCAGGTGAATTTTATTTGGTTTCTGCGGCTTTCAGGGTCTTGTACGTCCCGAAGCGGAAGTGCTTGTCCAGCACATCTCCGGCAAAGCCGATGGCCTTTCCCATCGTGAAGGCGGCGGCGATCGTACCAATGCCAAGGCCCTCGAGATGATGCAGGAAGCCGAGGGTCAGTCCGGCGGTCACAGCAAGGCAGATGACGTCAAACGCAATTTTGATTTTCGGATACGGGATGCCCGTGATATCCGACAGCTCACGCGGGAACAGGTCGGTGGGAACGATGGGCAGGCCGCAGCGATTGGACAGCGCGATGCCGATGCTGAGCAGGCAGTAGCTCACCACAAAGTAGACCACCCGCATGGGGATGTTGTAGGGCAGAATGTTGATCCACGCCTCGTGGACGTCCAGCAGCTTACCGAACACAAAGCCCACCACAAAGCTGAATAGGTAGTTCGGGACGAATTTCTTGCGTAAGATCATCAGACTCAGAACGAGCACACCCTGAAACAGGTACGTCCAAGTGCCCAGCGTCAGCACAGGCCAGACCTCCGAAAATGCAAACGGCACACTGGAAATGGCCGAAATGCCTGCGCCCGAGTAGAGCATCAGCACCACGCCGAAGCTGTTCATCAGCACCGCGATGCACAAAGCCAGTTCGCCGCGAAACAGCGGCAGAGATTTTGAATTCATGGTTCTTTCCACCTTATCTATTGATCGAATTTGATATGAAAAATCGCGTTCCTATCATAGCACTGCGGCGGTCAGATTTCCAGATACAAAGTGCTGAAATTGGCTGTTCTGACGATTTGCAGAACCGTGAAAACAACAACCGGACTGAACTCTACGTTTGTCCGTATTTCTCAGATTTTCTTATCCGGCGTCACATCCAGAATATCGTTAAAGTAGTTATTGGCGATCATCATGACGCCCATAGCTGTGATAACCACGATCTCTTCCTCGGTGAAGTTCTCCTTCAGCTTGGCGAAAAGCTCCTCCGGCACATGCTTAGGGTCTTCGGCGATAGCCTGACCGTACTCAATTAGAATTTCTTCCTTGGGAGTGAATTCAAAATTCTCAAAATCAATGCCGTTCTTTTTGAGCAAATTCTGGAAATAGATGCTGCACACAAGACAGCCGTTTTTCTGGGAAATCGCATACTCATAAAAATCGGCCGCACGCTTGCCGATGAGCCGCTGCAATTCATCGTCCAGCGCATAAGAACCAGCCTCTACTGCGTTGAATGC
>CAVJGY010000103.1:0-5062 GCA_963648915.1 Acutalibacteraceae bacterium
ATTTACAACTGGGTATTTGACACAGATTGGTATGACAGAACAAGGGGCGTATAAGCTGGTAATTCCCAATAAGGAGGTCAGAGACGTTTACATTTCGCAGATAAAGGATTGGTTTGATCAGAAAATAGCGGATAATGCAGAACAGATGACTTCTTTTTGGAAATCCATCGAGGATGGAAATGCAGAGGCAATAGAACAATATTTAAACCGAACGCTAAGTAATACAATCAGTGTTTTTGATACGAAGGCACCTGAAACGGAAAAGGAAAACTCCTATCATACTTTTCTTGCAGGGCTGTTGACAGGAAACACAGATTGGGTGGTTAAGTCCAATGTGGAAGCAGGAGAGGGGTTCGCAGATATTATCATTAAACCGCAAAATCTGGACGATGGTATTATCTTTGAACTTAAGTATTCAAAGGAAGCATCAGGATTAGATAAAGCCTGTGAAAGAGCAATCAAACAAATCAAAGATCGAAGGTATTCTGAGTATTTGAAAAATGATGGCCGCCACAATATGATGTTTTACGGCATCGCTTTTTACAAAAAGAGATGTAAAGTAATAGTTGAAAAACTGAAGGAAGTATATGAAACCCTCTGAGGCTATGTTTAGTCCAGAAATGCCTACTTTGGGAAGCCGAGCGGACTGCTCGACCAGCTGACAAGTGCGGTCGGCGGTGTCATTTTTGCGGATTTTGCTGACCCGACCCAGCCGACCATCGAGAAAATTCATGCAGACGGACTTCTCCCGGCGGGGATGAACCTCTGCGTCACCGATACCCGGGGCAGTCACAGCGAGCTGACCGGAGAGTTTGCCGCCATCCGGCACGAAATGGAGGCGGTCGCCTGCTGCTTCGGCAAAAAGGTGATGGGCGAGGTAGACGAAGCCGAGTTCTGGACAAAGCTTCCGGAGGTTCGGGCAGCCTGCGGCGACCGGGCGGCTCTTCGCGCAGTGCATTACTTTGCCGAGAATTCCCGCGCACTGGCACAGAAGCAGGCCTTGCAGAAGGGCGACTTTGCGCAATTCCTGCACCTCATCCGGGAATGCGGGCACTCGTCCTTCGAGTATTGCCAGAATGTCTACTGCTCGACCGATACCCGGCATCAAGGGCTGTCCATCGCACTGGCCGTCAGCCAGACCATCCTTTCCGGAAACGGCGGCGCATGGCGGATGCAGGGCGGCGGCTTCGCAGGCACGATCCAGGCCTTCGTCCCCGGTACGCTGCTGGAATATTACCATACCGCCATCGAGAACGTGTTCGGTAAAGGCAGCTGCTATATCCTCCGCCTCCGGGAACAAGGGGCGCAGAGGATCCTATAATAACACAACAAAAAGAACGACTGCACTTCGGTGATGAACCCAAAGGCAGTCGCTCTTTTTTACGTTATTTCATGAAAATCATTATGAAGCTCTCGCTTTAGCTCATCCTGAATGTTCGTCAAGCACTGAAGGAGGAGGGGATTAAACTGGCCGCACTCACCGTTGAGGATCATCTCAATGGCCTTTTCGTGGGAGAAGGCCTTCTTATAGCACCGCTCACTGGTGAGGGCGTCGTACACATCGGCCAGCGAGACGATTTGAGCGCAGATGGGGATCTCGTCGCCCTTCAAGCCGTCCGGATAGCCCCGGCCATCCCAACGCTCATGATGCCAGCGGGCAATGCTGTACGCCGTGTGCAGAAGGGATTCCTCCTCGAAGTTTTCCAGCTTGCTCAGCATCTCCGCGCCATGCGTGGTGTGCGTTTTGATGACCTCAAATTCTTCCTTCGTCAGCTTGCCGGGCTTGTTGAGGATCTTTTCGTCGATGGCGATCTTGCCGATGTCGTGCAGAGCAGATGCCAGAGGAATGTCGTCCTGCTCCTCGGGGGTGATGGTGTAGCGGTCGGTGGTCTCCAACAGGCAGTCCAAGAGCAGCTCGGTGATGATGCGGATATGCCGCACATGAGAGCCGCTCTCTCCGTTGCGTAATTCCACGATCTGACTCAGCACGCCCACCAGCATGGTGGTGTTTTTCTCGCGGGCGCGGATCTGGTCGGACACCATCCGCACCAGCCGCCGTTGCTTGGCGTAGAGCTTGATGGTGTTGGACACCCGCCGATAGACCACCCGCATGTCGAACGGGAGGTTGACGTAATCGCTTGCGCCCAGCTCGTAGGCCTTGCGGATGGACTCGTCCGAGTCCTCGCTGGAGATCATGATGACCGGGACATCCTCGATGGAATGATTGGCGTTCATGATCTTCAGCACTTCAAAGCCGTCCAGAACAGGCATGTTGATGTCCAGCAGTACCAACGAGATATCGCCCGCGTATTCCTGCATTTTGTGCAGACATTCCTGTCCGTTCTGGGCCTCCAAGATTCGATAATCCGATTTGAGGATCTCGGCCAAAATCATCCGGTTCAGCTCGGAGTCGTCCACAATGAGGATCTGCTGCTTGGTCGGTGCTTCCTGCTCTGCGATGAACGGCTGATTGCTGACCGTTTCGACCACAACGGCGTTTTTGTGCTGCTTGGACTGATACATCAGGCGGTCGGCACGGCGCATGGCGGTCTCCATCGAGTCGGTGACGGCCTGCATCGCGCCGCCGATGCTCAGAGTCAGCCGCAGGTGGGGATAGCCCGGGACAAGGCTGTCCTGCACCTTGGCGCGTATCTTTTCCAGCTTGGTCTGGAAGTAATCGGATGGGATCCCGGTCAGGACCAGCAGGAATTCATCGCCGCCGTAGCGAATTAGCATATCATTTTTGCGGATGCAGGAGTGGATGGCCTCTGCAGCGGTCGTCAAAGCCATATCTCCGGCATGGTGTCCGTAAGTGTCGTTGCAAATTTTGAAGTCGTCCAAGTCCATCACAGCCACACCCGCCGGGCCGATGGAGCTGCTCACCACCTCATCATAGTAGCGGCGGTTGTATGCGCCTGTCAAGGCGTCATGATAGAGCTTTGTGTTGAGGGTCTGTTCTTTTTCGAGAAGGGCCTCCAACTCGTGATTTTTCAGCTCCAGAGTTTTGGAATACTCCTGCTCGGCCTGAAGCTGCTGCTGTTGATACCGTTTCTCTGCGCGGGAGTGCGACATCTGGAACGCGACCAGAACCATGATGTACATAAACAGGGAGAAGGCCAGATTCAGCAGGGTGGTCTTGAATACCTTGCGCTCGGCCAGATAGACGTAAATGTAGTAGTTCTGGCTGTTTTCCATCAGGCCGAAATGGTTGGAGAACAGCTTGTCCGGGTCATAGCAATGGACCAGCTTTTGGGTGACGCCTTTCTCCATGATCTTTTTCAGGATGGGAACAGAGGTGGTCTCGTTTCCGGCCAAGGCTTCATTGTTGGAAGCGATAATGTGCGTTCCATTGCTGACGACGATCGTTCCGATCTGGTCGAAGGAATAGCTCTCCACGATAGAGCGGATGGAGTTATTGAAGATGTTGGAGTATTCCTCGTTCGTGTAGAAGTACCCGACGATAATGCCCGGCTCGTCCAAGCGGCTGACGGCAGCAACGTCCACATGGGCGGTATCTCCATCATAGAACCGGATGGCATAGTTTTTCTCCGGGAAGTTCAGGATGTCCATCAGCGCGTCGCGGTCGACGTTGTCCAGAATCTTCTCTGCGGTGAAATTGGCGGAGTTGTACTGTGCGTGGATCGTGCCGTCTGTGTCCAGCAGGAACACACCCGCCAGATAGCTGTCCGCCGCGCATTCCTTCAAAGTGGCGTCATCGTCAGCGTCGATTTTTGTACCCTCGTACTGCAAACGCCACTTGACCGCGTCCACACTTTCCGAAATGCGGAGCAGGCTTTTCGCTTCGGACGCCATATCGCGCAAAACACTGTTGTTGCACTGGTCTTTGAGATGTTCCACCGTGGTGGTGAGCTGCTCAGTCGTATTGTCCATATCGGCTTTCGCGGCAACTGCAAACACCATACCCAGCAGAAGGATGCCCGCAAGAAGCCGCATGAGGATCGGATGCTTCAGGGAGGACGAAAGCTTCTTTTCCATAGGTTCAGTCCTCCAAATAGCGGTCGGCATCCGACAGATAATTTTCCAGTGTTTTCTGGATCGTTCCGTCCTGCCGCATTTCGCCCAAGATTTTTGTCAATTCGGTATTCAGCCCGCGCGTATCGCTGTTGGCAAAGGCTACGCCCAGACCGACGCTCATGAGCGGTTCGTCCAGAATGCGAAATTCCAGCCCGGTCTCCTCAGAGAAGTCGTTGATGGTGGTATCGTGTGCGGCCAGAGCGTCCACATAGCCCTTGCTCAGCAGAATGAAGATCAAATCGCGATTCTGGACGGAAATGACCTTGCGCAGATGGGGGATGCGGCTGTCATGGCTGCGGAGGATGTCCTCTGGCTTTGTGGTCGACTGTACGGCGATGGTTTTGCCCTCAAGGTCGCTCAGGGTGTAGATGTCGCTGTCCGGGTTGACCGCGACCACCTGACGGCTTTTCATGTACGGGCCAGCCCACTGGTATTCTGTTTCGCGGCCGTCCATCGTGAAGCTGCTCCAGATGCAGTCGATCTCGCCGCTCTCCACAAGCTTCTTTTTCTCTTCCCAGTTTATCATCTGGAATTCAGGCTCGTAGCCCATCCGATGAAAGGCCTCGGTCGCCAGATCGACGTCGATGCCCGTGGGCTGTCCGTTGGCGTCCAGATAGCTGAACGGCGCGTAGGTGTCGCAGCCTACCTTGATGATTTTGGAATTGTCCGCGCTGGACGAGGAGATGGTCTTGCCGCTGCAGCCGCAGAGCAGTACGACCACAAGAAAAATGCACAGAAGTGCCTTTAGAGATGATCTTTTCATAGATGTTCCTTCTTTCTTTTCGGCCTCACACACCGAAACCTGCAGGGGATGAACTAGATAGAAAGATTATATCATAATTTAGGGGTCTGTGCTATAGCGATTATGTGTCGTCAAGAGCGTTTATGAGATGCTTTTTCCTGTTTTGCGGGCTGAGGAACGCAAAAAAAGCCACCAGCTGAGCTGATGGCTTTGAGTAGGAACGAATCAGATATTCTTCCCGAATACCTCGACCTGTGTCAAAGCGGGGAAGGGGGAGGGGTCATC
>CAVJGY010000104.1:0-5021 GCA_963648915.1 Acutalibacteraceae bacterium
TGTCCAGCTCGTCCTTGATGCGGTGCCCGAAGGCGTCCTCGCCCAGCTGGGTCAGGAGGGCGGCATGACCGCCCAGCCGGACGTACTCGGCACAGAGTGCGGCGGCACTTCCACCGACTTGAGCACGGAACAGCCCGGCCTGTGCCAGCGTATCGGCGGCATCAGCGGGGGAGAGGGTGAGCCATGCTTCCCCCAGACAATAGAGAGCGGACATACGGGTTTCCTCCTTTCAGACAAACAATGCGTCCAGTATACACCTAAGCGGCGGTTTGCGCAATTGTTGTGACAAACTTCAACGAAATCAGAAAGGAACTGGAATGAATCTTACAAAACAGTATTTTAAATATGTATCGCAGAACATCTTTGGACTGCTGGGAACGTCCTGCTACATTCTGGCCGATACCTATTTTATTTCGCAGGCGGCGGGCACGGATGGTGTGACCCTGCTGAATCTCTGCCTGCCCATCTACAACCTCATTTTTGCGTTTGGCTCGATGATCGGTCTCGGCTCTGCCACCCGCTATGCCATTCTGCGGGCGCAGGGTGACCCCAGAGCCGAACGCTATTTCTCCAACGGCATCCTCTCGGCCTGCATCATCGCGGTGCCGTTTTTGCTGGTGGGTCTGTTCTGCCCGGAGGTGCTGCTCCGTCTGATGGGCGGCGACGCGGAAATCATTGCACTCGGCACGGGCTACACCCGCATCTTCCTGCTGTTCACTCCCTTCTTTATGTGCAATTACATCGTGTCGGCCTTCGTCCGGAACGACGGCGACCCCTCGCTGGCGATGGTCGCGACCCTGAGCGGAAGCCTTTTCAATGTGGTGTTCGACTATATCTTCATGTTCCCGATGGGTCTGGGTCTGCCCGGTGCAGCACTGGCAACGGCCGTTTCTCCGGTGCTGAGCATCTGCATCTGCAGCCGTCACTTCTTTAAAAAGAGCAACAATGTCCACTTCATCCGGAAAATGCCCTCGGTCAGGATGCTGGCACAGAGCTGTCAGCTGGGCATCTCGGGCTTTGTCGGGGAGCTGTCCTCGGGCGTGACGACCACCGTGTTCAACCTGCTCCTCCTCCGTCAGGCGGGCAATGTGGCGGTCGCGGCCTATGGTGTCATTGCGAATTTTGCACTGGTGGCGACGGCCATCTTCAACGGTGTGGCACAGGGCGCACAGCCCCTCGTCAGCTCTTGCTACGGCAAAAATGACCGTGCAGGCGCGAAAAAGCTGCTCTTCCTCGGCACGGGTACGGCGTTGGTGCTGGCGGGACTGCTCTATGCGGGCATCTTCGGCTTCACCGACCCGCTGGTGTCTGTCTTTAACAGCGAGAACTCGGTGCTGATGGCCGAGTACGCCCACACCGGAATGCGGATGTACTTCGTCGGCTACTTCTTCGCGGGCTTCAACATCGTCGCAGCGGGCTATCTGGGTGCGATGAACCGCCCGGCAGAGGCCTCTATCACCTCGCTGAGCCGCGGTATGGTCGCCATCGTCGCCTGCTCGCTGGTGCTGAGTGCCATCTTCGGGATGAACGGTGTCTGGGCGGCCTTCCCTGCAAGCGAGGCGTTGACGGCGGTGCTCACCATCGTGCTCCTTCTGAAAAAACGGGAAGCGTAACAAAATTATTACAAAACGTATATTCCGTCTGGCTGTGGAAAACGGAAGAAAACGATTCCGATAAAGCCCAAAAGAACAAAAACCAGACGAAAAAACCACCTGAAATACAACAGCAGGCCGGAGCACATGTCGAAATGTTGCTCCGGCCTGTCTTTTTTCATCCAAACTGTCAGAAAAATCGACAAAAATCACTCACAAAGCATTGAATTTTGTACAGAGGTTGCAGGCTCATGAAAAATTGTGCCTGCTGTCAAAAAGAATTTGGGATACAACAAATCATCTTGTGCAAGGTATACAAGAAAGCGCAAAGATTCTTGGTGATTTGTTCTCTTGCGAACTTTTCGCCGGACGGTTATAATACAAACAGAAATCGTGAAATGCGCGCAGAACGTGTTTCATGGAATGCTGTGATATGCGAATGAAGGAGAACATTATTATGAAAATGATTTCGCGTCGTGATTTTATGAAGGCTTCTGCTGTTGTTGGTGCTGCTGGCGTCCTGACTGCCTGCGGCGGCTCTTCCAGCAGCTCTACCGCAGCCTCCTCTGTGGCTGCATCTTCTACCGCCGCTTCCTCTGCAGCTGCTTCCGGCTCTGCAAACATCGGCGTCTGCATCTATCAGTTTGCTGATAACTTCATGACCCTGTACCGTACCGATCTGGAGGAGTACCTGAAGGATATGGGTTACTCCGTCACCATCGTCGACGGTAAGAACGACCAGAACACCCAGACCGAGCAGATCAACACCTTCCTGCAGCAGGGCGTCGACGTTCTCGTCATCAACCCCGTTCAGACCACTTCTGCTCAGACCATCGTCGATACCATTTCTCCGTCCGGCACTCCCATCGTCTTTATCAACCGTGAGCCGGATAAGGCTGTTCTGGATTCCTACGCTGGCAAGTGCTGCTATGTCGGTGCAGACGCTCGTCAGTCCGGTACTTATCAGGGCGAGCTGATCCTCGAGACCGAGACTCAGGGCGATATCAACGGCGACGGCAAGGTCACTTACATCATGTGCAAGGGCGACCCCGAGAACATCGATGCTCAGTATCGTACCGAGTATTCCATCAAGGCTCTGACCGATGCAGGCAAAGAGGTCGAGTGCCTGTACGAGTATCTGGACAACTGGGATCAGACCACCGCACAGCAGGACGTCGCAAACGCTCTGGCACAGTACGGCGACAAGATCGAAGTCGTCTTCTGCAACAACGACGCTATGGCTCTGGGCGCACTGCAGTCCATCGAGCAGGCTGGCCGTACCGTTGGCAAGGACATCTATCTGGTCGGCGTTGACGCACTGAGCGAGGCTGTTCAGAATGTTCTGGACGGCAAGATGACCGGTACCGTTCTGAACGACGACGTCGGTCAGGCTACCGCAGCTGCAGCCGCTACTCAGATGTATGTCGAGGGCAAGGACGTCGAGGAGTACTACTGGGTCGACTACGTCAAGGTCACTCCCGAGAACGCTGCTCAGTACGCCTAATCGAACAGCTGGGTAAATCCCACAGTTGCAAGGTGCGCAGTGAATTCACTTGATTAAAAGCTGAAAAGCGCGTGCGTGCGAGAATAGCTTCTCCGCGCACGCGCCTTCTTTTGAATTCTGTTGCATACCACAATCCATACACAAGGAGGCTCTGCGGAATGTCAGAATACCGTCTGGTAATGAAGGGCGTGGTCAAGACCTTCCCCGGTGTCAAAGCACTGGATCACGCGCAGTTAGAGCTTCGCCCCGGTAAAGTCATGGCCCTGATGGGCGAGAACGGTGCCGGTAAATCCACCTTGATGAAGTGCATGTTCGGCATTTACAAGATGGACGAGGGCGAGATCGAATATGAGGGGCAAAAGGTCACCATTCCCACCCCGTTGGATGCACTGAACCGCGGCATCGCGATGGTGCATCAGGAATTGCAGCCCATCCCGGCTCGTACCGTGGCCGAGAACATCTGGCTGGGCCGCTACCCCACCAAGAAATATGGCCCGATCACGACGGTCGACCATGCCAAAATGTATAAAGATACCGATGAGCTGCTGCAAAAGCTCAAGCTGGATATCAACTCCCACGCAAAGCTCGGTTCTCTGAGCATCGCACAGATGCAGATGGTCGAAATTGCAAAAGCAGTTTCGGCGAACTGCAAAGTTTTGATCCTGGACGAGCCGACTTCTTCGCTGACCGCGAACGAGGTCGAGTCCCTGTTCCGCATCATGCGGGAACTGAAAGCTCTGGGCGTTGCACTGGTCTACATCAGCCACAAGATGGACGAGATCAAGGTCATCGCGGATGAAGTCACCATCATGCGCGATGGCAAGTACATCGGCAAGTGGGAAGTCGCCGACATGACGAAGGAGCAGATCATCGCGAAGATGGTCGGCCGTGAGCTGTCGAACCTCTACCCGCCGCTGGAAAACCACCCGTCCGATGAAATTATGATGAAGGTCGAGGACTTCACCTCCATCCATCCCCGTTCCTTCCGCCATTGCAGCTTTGAGCTGAAGAAGGGCGAGATTCTGGGTGTTGCCGGTCTGGTCGGCGCACAGCGTACCGAATTGATGGAAGGCATCTTCGGTCTGCGTGCTCACACCTCCGGTAAGGTCTGGATCAAGGGCGAGGAAGTCCACATCAAGCAGCCTCGCGACGCCATCCAGAAGAGTGTCGCTCTGCTGACCGAGGACCGCCGTGCAACGGGCATCATGGGCGTGCTGAGCGTCGCTGATAACATCTCCATTGCATCGTTGGACTCCCTCCGCAAAGGCCCTATCATGCTGGACGATAAGAAGATTCTGGACCTCGTTGCCACCAACAAAGAGAAGATGGCGATCAAAGTCCCCAGCCCCAAGACCCAGATCAAGAGTCTGTCGGGCGGCAACCAGCAGAAGGTCCTGATCGCACGCTGGCTGGCAAACAACCCGGACGTTCTGATTCTGGACGAGCCGACCCGTGGCATCGATGTCGGTGCAAAGTATGAAATTTACTGCATCATCGCAGACTTGGCGAAGCAGGGCAAGAGCATCATCATGATCTCCTCCGAAATGAGCGAGATCATCGGCATGTCCAACCGCGTCATGGTTATGTGCGATGGCCGAATCACCGGCTTTATCGACGGCAAGGAAGCTACCCAGGAGAACATCATGGCTCTGGCGACCCAGTTTGAGACCGCGCCCACCGAGGCAGCGGCCAATCAGTAAACAAGGAGGCTGTCTATCGTGGAAGCTACCAAGAAATTAACGGGTAAATCCGTAAAGAAATGGCTTGGCAACAACGCCATTATCGTATTGATGCTTGCCGTCTCGCTCATCGTCGGCATCATCCACCCCAACTTCTTCGCAATGGCGAACATCATCAACCTGTTCAAGAATGTCTCTATCCGCTACATCATCGCACTGGGTATCTCCGGCTGCTTGATCACGACT
>CAVJGY010000105.1:0-5003 GCA_963648915.1 Acutalibacteraceae bacterium
CCTCACAAAGCCGGCATCTGCATCACGATCCAGTCGGCGAGTGCCTGCGTGTCTTCCAGTCCGAAATCCGCGCCCGGGATGTCGCCCACGACGGCCAACGGCTGAATCGAAATTGGTGCGTCCGAGATCTCACTGCGGACGACTTCAATTTTCGGCCAACCGCTGTTTTTGAATCCTTCCAACAGCACCAGATCGTAGCCGTGACGCTCGAACAGAGCCAGCAAGTCCTGCTCAGTCAGACGGAATTCCTCGGTCAGCAGATAACGCTGTCCGGAGTAGACTGCCACGCCTTCCGCCCCGGCCTCCCGGAGACGATAGCTATCCGTCCCGGGCACATCCGGCGTGAAATCGTGGCCGTCGTGCTTGATGACGCCCACCTTCAGCCCCCGACCGCGCAGGATGGGGAGAAGCTTTTCCAGCAGGGTGGTCTTGCCGCTGTTATGCGCGCCGCTGACAGCCAGCACCGCCGGGCGTTTCAGTTCCAGCTCCTCCATCAGAGCTTGTTTCGATTCACTGTACAAAGCTGAGCACCTCCACTTCTTCGCCCGGGGTGACCGGGCCGCTGCCCGCAGGCAGCTCTACCAGACAATTACAGCCGATCATCGCGGACAGACTGCCGGACGAATGGGCTTCGGCGTTGCCCTCGCCGGGGATGGCGACCGTTCCACCCAGAGCCTTTGCCCGCAGATAGCGGTTTCCCTTGCTGGACTTGGAAAATCCGGTCGTCAGGGTGCGGGTGGTGCGAGGAAGATTGCAGCTTTCCTCGCTTCGTCCCGCCGCCCGAAGCAGTGCCGGAATTGCGTACTGTTCCAGTGTAGCGGCCGCAGCGAAGGGATTGCCCGACAAGCAGAACACGAGCTTCCCGCCGATTTTCCCGGCCAGCATCGGACTGCCGGGCTTCTGTGCCACGCCCGCAAAAATCATCTCGGCATCCAGCTGTTCCAGCACAGCGGGCAGATAGTCCTTCTGCCCGACGGAGACGCCGCCGCTGGTGATGACAGCATCACAGCTTGAAAGCAATTCCTGCATCTGCCGGGCGATTTCCTCCGGGTCATCCGAGCAGTGCCGCCGCTGGACGGAAAAGCCCAGCTGACGCAGACGGGCGGCGTTCTGGATGCCATTTGCATCGTAAATCTTGCCGGGCGTCCAATCCTCTCCCGGTGCAAGCAGCTCGCTTCCGGTCGCCAGCACACCCACGGTCAGGGTGCGGTAAACGGACACCTCAGCATAGCCCTGTCCGGCCAGCACGCCCAAGTGTGCCGGAGTGAGCACCGTCCCCTCAGCGGCAATGACCGCTCCGGCGGCGATATCCTCACCCCGGAACACGATGTTCTGCTCCGGCTTTAAGGCGGCGTAAATTTGCACGCTCTCCTCGCCGCTGTCGGTCAACTCCTGCATCAGCACGCAGTCTGCACCCGCAGGCAGGGGTGCGCCTGTCATGATGCGAGCGGCACAGCCCGCAGGCAGGGCGGAGGCCGGAGCATCTCCGGCGTAGAGCTTCATCGTCACAGGCAGGGTGACGGGTGTTTCGCGGCTTGCGCCAAGGGTGTCGGCACTGTGCAGAGCATACCCGTCCAGCGGGCTGCGGTCAAAGGGCGGCTGGTCCATCCGGGCGCAAAGTGTCTGCGCAGAGATCCGGCCGCAGGCCTCGTCTAGTGGAATCGTCTCCACTGCCGGACGAGGCAGAGCTGCCGCTGCATCCAGCACGCGGCGCAATGCCTGTTCAGGCATACAGAAAGGCTGTTTCATAAAAATCCTCCAAAATGCCCGGCCGCACCCGGCCTGCTATGGCTCAGGCGGGGCGACCGGGGATATTCTTTTTTCAAAAAAGGCAGGTGAAAAAGAACGGAGACGTCTTGACCGAAAATCAAAACGCCTCCGCAGAATATCCGCACATTCCGGCAAAGGGCAGATTGCAGTCTGCCACGCCGGGGGCACTTCCCGGCAGGATGCCGCCCTTGCAGTGACGGCACGACCCGGAAAGTCCTGTGTGGATGGGAGGAGTTCTTTTTTTCAAATTGCAGCGTTTCTTCTGCGGGAAGGCGGCGGGGTTTTCCCCTCCACCCTTGAATGCCGGCTTATCCAGCCCTTAGCATTGCGGCGCGGTGTCAATGCCAGACGGTTTAGACACCTTTGCTCAAAGAAGCTCTTATACCCTATTGAATTGTGTGAGATACTTTAGTCGCAGAACTCATCCACGTCGCTGATGGCTTTCGCATAGCGGCGGGTGAGGTGCTTGGTAGAGAAGAGGAACTTTTCCCCTTCGTTGTTCGTCAGCTCCTCGATGTCGGAAAATTCCGGCTTTCCCTGCATGGCCTGCCAGGTCTGCTCAATGGCCTCTTGTGTCAGGCTGTAGGGAGAGCGGCGGAAATACCGTAGAGGAGTTGCGCTGGGATAGACACGGGCGTTGAACCGCACCATCTCGGCCACCATGACACAGAGGTCTTTGTCCTCGATGAGCTGCGCGATCATCGCGTAGTTGTCGCTCATGTTGGCGTTGGAATAATAGTAGGTATCCTTCGCACCCGTGCGGGTCACGATGTCCGCGCACTGAGGGTCTTGCGGCATCTGCGCCAGCAGCTCGTCGGCGTTCTCCACTTCGCTCAGCAGGAGCGCGTGCGGCGTCACCAGAGCCGCCGCAGAGCGGGAACGGATGTAGCCCGCCAACTCCTGCGCCGGGGTCAGCTTCGGCAGTTCCGGTGCGGTAACGGTGGGCTGGTCTGCATAGGGGTCGCCCTCCGCTTCCGGAGCAGCGGCCAGAAAGTCCAGCAGCTCCGGCTTTTCGGCGGTGGGCTGTGCGGTCTGCTCTGCGGGAGCATCCGGTGCGTTCTCTGCCTGCTTTGCAGCCAGTGCATCGGTCTCCCGCGCCACAGCCGCGATCACATCCTCTCCAAGCTTGGCGGCACTGCCGTCGAACATGCTTCCGGTCTCCTTCAGGCGGCGGGCGGTCTCGCTGGCCGCGTCGATGTCAAAGACCTCCGCCTTCGGCTTTTTCTTCGCTGCCATTTCTGCCTTTTGCAGGTCGAGAATGACCTGCTCGGGGTCAGAAGAGCCGTCCACCGTGGTGGTATAACCGGGTTTGCGTCTGCCAAACAGCATGATAGTTCCTCTCGTTTCTGAAATTGATTACTGAGCTGCGGCCTCGCTGGATGCAGCTTCCTCACCGGAAGTCTGGTCGTAGATGCCGCGTGCTTCCAGATTGTCGGCGATGTCAGCCAAGTCGAACTTTTCCAGCGTCTCACGAGTGGGAACGCCAGTGGTCTTGTCCCAGCCGAACACATCGTAGAACAGGTCCTTTGCCTTCTCCATGTCGGCACGATCCAGCTTGGTGGTGCCCTCCTCGAACGCCTTGAAGTCGGGGTCTTTATCGAACACCCAATCGCAGATGGCGTCGTGCTCCAGACGCAGGTTTGCACTGCCGCAGTTCTTCTGGAAGCTGATAGCAGTCATCGCGCGGAGCATTTGGGTGATGCGCTCGCCTGCTTCCTGCAGACCCGCCTGCGTGTAGGTCTCGCCCGTGACAGCGGTCATGAAATCTGCCTGCAGGTCAAGGTCGCCCTTGTAGTTGCGCTCCTTGGAAGGAGACTGGGTCATCGGCCACATCCAGTTGCACAGGGTGGCGGAGTCGTGGAAGTTCTTGTCGTTGACACAGTAAGCGGCCAGCTTTGCCTTGTTCTCGTTGATCGGAGTGTAGGCCTTGGCGCGGTCGTAGCAGCCCTCGCCGAAGAAGTCCTCCATGACCTTGTTGGTGACATCGTAGGGTGCGCCCGAACCGGTCTCACAGACGATCTCGTGGATCATGCAATCACGATTATACACCAAATTGTACAACATGCCAACCTGCCATGCTTCGGCCGGGCCGTGATGGTTGGGGAAACCGTTGTAGACGAGGTTGGAGTTTCTTGCGCTGTCGGTGCGGTCCAGCCAGCTCTTCGGCAGGCCGAACTTCTCCATCATTGCCAGCGTGCCCTTTGCGATGATGGACAAATCGCCCTCACCGTAAGCCATGCGGCGGATCAGCTCGACCTCCCAGCGGGGGTCGCCAGCCTTTTCCCATGCCCAAGGCAGAGAATCGTACTCCTCTTCGCTGATGTACTTGGTCGCTTCCTCGCGGGGCAGCTCCAAGAACCACTGCAGGTCACGGTTCAGGTTGCCGTAGTTGTCCCACAGACCCATGTCATCAACGGCATGAGACCAAGCCAGATTGATGACCATGCGGGCATCGCCCTCATACTTGAAGTCATGCACGCCGTCTGGATAAACGCGCGTGCCGTACAGGACGGGCATACAGGTGTTGGAGTTGTGGGTCGGCAGGTCGTAATCGGCCAGCGGGTCGACATCATACTCGGTGTAGCAGCGGATGGGGCAGGAAGAGCAACCGCCCTGCTTGACGGTGTACTCCGCAGCCGGTGCGCCGAAGTCGAAATAGCCCTTGAAGCAGCGCAGAGCAATTTTGTTGATGTCGTTGTAGGGCTGCTCACCGGTATCGATCGGGCCGCCGGGAGCTTTCTTCCACTCACGGCCCGGAGCACCTGCCCAGCGGTTGTTGCCGGAAGTCGCGCTGTACTCCGCCCAGCTCTGGGGCTGTGCGGGGACGTTGTGGTTGTTGTTGCCGCCGATCAGGTTGCCCAGCATGTAGTTCGACAGTTCCAAGACCTTCTTCGGGTCAGCGACTTTGACGCTGCCCGTACCGCGAACGGCCAGACCCTTGAACTTCTTGTTGCCCAAAGCTGCACCCACGCCTGCACCGGCGGAGTTGCCGAAGCTGGTATTGATGGTGGAGTAGTCCACCAGATTCTCACCCGCCGGGCCGATGGAAGCAGACTCGAACTCGCGGCCGTTCTGCTCGATGAGCCACTTGTTGGAAGCAAACGTGCCCTTGCCCCAAATTTCGGAAGCATCCTCTAGAGAGACCTGATCGTCCTCGATGCGCAGGTAGACGGGCTTGTCCGAGATGCCCGTGATGACGATGCCGTCCCAGCCGGCGTACTTCAGCATCGGGC
>CAVJGY010000106.1:0-4997 GCA_963648915.1 Acutalibacteraceae bacterium
GTGTTGATGTTGATCTTGGAAACGCCGAGGCTGATGGCCTTTGCGATCATCTCGTCGGGGATGCCAGTGCCGCCGTGCAGGACCAGCGGGATGTTATTGGTAGCCTTGTGGATGCGGTCCAGAGCCTCGAAGTCCAGACCCTTCCAGTTTGCCGGATAGACGCCGTGGATGTTGCCGATGCCAGCAGCGAGGAAGTCAACGCCCAGAGCGGTGATCTTTGCGCACTCTTCGGGGTCAGCGATCTCGCCTGCGCCCACAACGCCGTCCTCGACGCCGCCGATCGAACCGACCTCGGCCTCGATGCTCAGACCCTTGGAGTGTGCCAGCTCGACCAGCTCCTTGGTCTTAGCGACGTTCTCCTCGATGGAGTAGTGGCTGCCGTCGAACATGATGGAAGAGAAGCCAGCCTCGACGCAGGCCTTGCAGCCCTCGTAGGTGCCATGATCCAGATGCAGTGCCACGGGAACGGTGATGCCCATGGAATCGACCATTGCGCTGACCATTGCAGCGACGGTCTTGAAGCCAGTCATGTACTTGCCAGCACCCTCGGAAACACCCAGAATGACCGGGCTCTTCATTTCTTCGCAAGCGGTCAGGACAGCCTTGGTCCACTCCAGGTTATTGATGTTGAACTGGGGCACACCATAGTGTCCGTCACGAGCCTTCAGAAGCATTTCAGTTGCGTTTACCAACATATTCGTTACCTCCACAATTTATCGGGGTTATGATCATCACTGCCACGCACAAGATTGCGCATGGCTTAACAATCTTACAAGGCTAGTATACCCCAAATAAGTCTTAAAATCAATCCAAAGTGGGCGTTTTTCCCACCAAACTATTATGTATACAAGTTGACGATTCAAAATCGTGCGGAGAAAGGCAGAATTTGGATAAAAGCCGCTGAGAAGATTTTCCAAGGGGCAGAAAAAGCGGTGGAAGGTGAGTTTTCAACAGAAATTCACCTTCGTCAAAATGATATTGGAAAAATCTGCAAAATATTCGGCGATAGACTTCAAAAAACTGTCATAAATTTAAAACAAAAATTACAAATTGTATGACGGAGGTTTTCAACGTCGAAATGAAAAAGTTGAAAACTCGGTGGAAAGTGTGGAATTCCACAGGAAAAACAGACTGATAAAGCGAACTTTTAAACTTTGTCCACCGAACTTTCAACATGTTGAAAAGAAAGGCGGAATCTACAGTTTGTATACAAGGCTTTTTGTGGAAAACTTTTGCCATCGGCAAACAGACGGATAATCTGCGGCGGACGGGCGATACTAGGAACAGGCGGCACAAAGCGGCGGATTTTGGGTGAAAACCGCAAGAAAAACTCCTTCTTCTATGGCAATGAAAGTCGGCTTATGTTATACTTTAAGATGATTTAGTGTCTTTTCTTGAGAAAAGTCGAAAATTGGATGCGAACAGCATCTTGCCATACAAATGGAAGGAGTACACCAAATGGAAGAAAAAAACATGCCGCGCCGTCCGCGCCGAAACGCTGAGGAACAGCCCAGGAACGAAAGCCTCGTTTACGGCAAAAATCCGGTGACGGAGCTGCTCAAGAGCGGTTCGGGCGTGGACACCGTTCTCATCGCCGAGGGCATGGCCCCGGCTGTGGCGGCGTATTATACCGCCATGGCGAAGGAAGCGGGTGCGGCGGTCAAGCGGGTAAACCCGAACAAACTCCGCCTCATGACGGGCACGGAGAGCCATCAGGGTGTGGCCGCATTTGCCAGCGAGATCGAGTATGTCACAGTCGAGGACCTGCTGAACATCGCCAAGGAAAAGGGCGAGCCGCCCTTCATCGTGCTGAGTGACGGCATCGAAGATCCGCACAACCTCGGCGCAGTGATGCGCAGTGCACTGCTCTGCGGTGCGCACGGTATCGTCATCCCGAAGCGGGGCGGTGCATCCGTCACGCCGACCGTCATCAAGTCCAGCGCAGGTGCAGCAGAGCGTCTCCCGGTGGCGCGTGTCGCAAACATCGGCGAGACCATCCGCCGTCTGAAGGAGCAGGGCGTTTTCGTCTACTGCGCCGACATGGACGGTGTGTCGCTCCGTCAGAACAACCTGACCGGCCCGATCGCTCTGGTGATGGGCAGTGAGGGCAGCGGCGTTTCCCAGTTGGTGAAGAAGCTGTGCGACGGCGTTGTCCGGCTAGATATGGCCGCCGAGGGTACGGGCGTGGACAGCTTCAATGTCTCGGTCGCTGCGGGCATTATCCTGTACGAGATCCAGACCCAGCGTGCCGCCAAAAAGTAACAAAACTCTACCCAGAAAAAACAGGGAGGGACAAGGATGCCAAAAGACAACAAGCGACTGCGGGAGCAGGAAAAGCTGACCCCGGAGGAGATCGCGGCGCGGAAGGACGAAAAGTTCCGCACGTTTTTCAGTACCAGTGTGGCGCAGGTTCCCGAAGAGATGAACCGCCGGATGGAACAGCAGGAGGAAGAAGCCAGCACGCCGACCCACGGCCTGCTCGGGAAGCTGTTCCGCCGCGACAAGGATGAGTCGGAGGACAAGACCGACCCCGACGACACGCCTAAGGAGATGCCGACGGGGGAAATTTCGCTGGACGGCGACACGGACGAACCGGAATCGGACTTGCAGCTGGCTGTTCCTGCGGACGAATGGGAAAAGTTCAACACCCCAGAAAAACCGGACGACGAGCCGGAGGATGCGGATTTCGACATGGAGCTGCCCCCCCCGCGAAACGCCCCGAGCCGGAAACTCCGGCCGCACCGCGCAAGACCATCCCGCTGGAAGAGAGAGAGGATCAGGAGATGCAGGAATTGAAGGCGATGCTCTACAACATGGGCAAGCGGCCTGAGCCTGCACCTGTCCAAGAGAAGCCTGCTCCCAAGCCGGAAGCACCCAAGCCCGCGCCTGTTCCGACCCAGCCGCAAGACCCGCGCCCGCCGCTTCCGAGGGCGGTCTTTGCCGAGGAAGCCGCCAAGATGAAGGCCTCGCCCGAACCGGAATTCAAGGCAGAGCCGGCGTTCCGGTTCTTTGGTCAGGCCGAGGACGAGGTGCAAGCCCCCACCCGGACGACTGAACCCAGCATGGATGACAGCATGAGCCTGCCGCTCATCGCCATTGAGGACGAGGACGACGCACCGTCTCCCCAGCCGCAGACGCCCGAAACGCCTGCCCCGGAGACCCCGAAGCAGCCTGAGCCGACCGCAGAAGAAGCAAAGACCACCCCGGCGGAAGCCGAAGAGGAAGTCGCTGAACCCGAGGACGATACCCCGCAGACCCCCGAACAGGTGGGTGAGCGTCTGCGTCAGATGGGCGCGACCCTGACCCTGCGCTGTGTCCTGAGCGGCATCCTTGCGCTGGTGCTGCTCCATTTCGGTCTGGTGTCCGAGGGTCTGCTCGCGCCGATGGCGTCCCTTGACCCGGTGGTCGCTCCGGCGGCGTTCTATGCGGCCAATTTGCTCTTCCTTGCGGCGGCGATGGTCGTCGGTTATCCCATCCTGCGGGATGGTCTGGCCGGACTGAAAAAGGAGGGTCGTCCCAGTGCTGAGACGATGCCCGCTCTGGCCGCTTGTGCCGCAACGCTGGAGGCCGTCATTGCCCTGCTGAATGCGGGCAGCTATCAGCCGTCCAGCTTTACGCTGCTGTCCGGCATCGCGGCCTTGGGACTCTGCATGGCGTTGATCGGAAACCGCGTCATGCTGGCGGCGGTCAAGAACGGCTATGACCTCGCAATGCGCGAACCGGAGCACCGGGGCGCGTTCCGCATCAAGGACAAAGATCTCATCCGCACCCTCTCCAAGAGCCTCGACCAGAAAGACCCGTGGATCTTGCTGAGCCGGAAAGCCGATTGGAGCGAGAGCTTCATCGACCTGAGCTTCAGCGAGCGTGCAAGCGAACGCCGCGCCAAGAAAACGTCCTATATCCTGCTGGGTGCGGGCATTCTGAGCGGTCTGGTGTTCCTGCTGTTCGGCGGCGGTGTCAACGGCATGGCGGCGGCATCGACCGCGATGCTCTGCATGGGTGCACCGCTCTCCTCGACCCTCATCGCAGGTCTGGCGGCTCTCCGGCTTCAGCGTTCGGCAGAGGCCGTCGGTGCAGTCGTGCCGGGCTGGGCGTCCATTGAGGAGCTGGGCGGCGTCGATACCGTTCAGGTCAGCTCGGATGACCTCTTCGCCAGCGACAGTGTGAACCTCGAGGACATCCGCATCTTCAAGGGCGGACGCATCGACCGTGCCATTCTGTACACAGCCAGCGTCCTGAACCAGAGCTGTGACAGCCTGCGCGGGCTGTTCCATCAAATCATCGAGGACCGCACGGATATCCTGTACCCGGTCAAGGACTTGGAAATCCACCGTGGTCTGGGCTTTGCGGCGTGGTGCGACAATAACCGCATCCTCATCGGCAACCGTACATATCTCGAGAGTGAGGGCGTGACCCTGCCGGAGCTGGAATACGAGAATGAGCACTCCAAGAACGGCAGTTTGCAGATCTTGTATCTGGCGGTGTCCGGAAACCTTCACGCAATGTTCATCCTCCGCTACGTCGGCGGACGGAACGCCGCGCGCGGTCTGGAGATCTTGCAGAAGGAGAACATCCGGCTGTTGGTCTCCTGCCTCGACCCCAGCCTGACCGCAAAGCATATCACCGAGGCCTATCATCTCCCGGAGGGCATGGTGAGCCTGCTCGATCAGGAGCAGTGCGACGCCCTGACCGCCGCGGAGCAGGCCGAGCCGACCGAAACCGAGACGAAGGATACCTGCTGCATGATCCACGCAAAAGGCTTCCTGAGCTTGACGGGTGGTCTGCGTGCGGCAGAGCAGGCACAGAACGCCGAGACGACGGCTACCACCGTTCAGATGGTGTCGGTCTGGTTCTCGGTCGTCATTGGTGTCCTGCTGACCTATGCGGGAAGCATCGGCTTCCTGTCTGTGGCGGCGGTGCTGATGTATCAGGCGGCATGGAGCGGCCTGAGCATCGCAGTCTGCGCCTTGAAGCAGCATAATTAAAAAGAAGAACCA
>CAVJGY010000107.1:0-4982 GCA_963648915.1 Acutalibacteraceae bacterium
GCGCGGTAATCCTCAGCCGTCAGATAGAGCTTGTCCGTTTTTTCGTCCAGCCAACCCTTGAGCCAGCCCTTGCGGATGAATTTCTGAAGCTGCTTCCGGGCCTTTTTCGGCTTCTGATGGGTCAGCTCGGCCAACATCTGCATCGGGATGCCCTTTTTGTAGTCGAAGCTTTCCGCCGTATCTGCGTAAAGATTCAGCTCCTTTGCCGCCTTCATCCGGGAAGCACCAGCGGCGGTCATCCAGAGGAAGCCCGCCATCACCAAGAACAGCAGGCCGCTTGTGACGCCTACCGCGTCGTACAGCCATGTTCCCCAAAACAGCGGCAGACCGATCAGACAGCCCACGCCGGAAATGCCAAAGATGACCGCGAACGTGATGCCGATTGCCAGCAATGCACAGCCTGCGTCGTGGCGTTTTTTCGCGCTTTCCCGCATCTCACCCACCGGGGTGGTGTCCCTGTTCAGGCCGAAGATCTGCTTTGCCCACCGGGGCATTCCGGTCTGCGCGTTCTTGGCCGCATCCGCATTTTGGGTTTTCTGGGTCTGACGC
Source organism: Acutalibacteraceae bacterium (assembly GCA_963648915.1). GTDB lineage: Bacteria > Bacillota > Clostridia > Oscillospirales > Ruminococcaceae > Faecalibacterium. The sequence continues at coordinate 550 of CAVJGY010000107.1, forward strand.
TGATATTCCTGCTGACGGCGGCGGTATTCCCGCGCACCCTCCTGAAACGCCCGGCCCGCCTCGTTGATGCCGTAGCTGGCGGCATGGACGGCGGCACGGCCCATATCCCACGCACGGTCGCCAATTTCCTCGCCCCGGCCATCGAATCCGGTGCGGAAGGCGTCGTTCATGGTGTCGCCAAAGGCGCGTATCTGCCGTTCCAGCTCGTCCTGCACCTGCTGCCCTTGGGCGGCGCGGTTCATTTCATCCTCTGTGTAGTGGTTTTCGTTCATTCTTTCCTCATCCCTCTGCCGGGCTGTACCGGCTGACGATGGCGCGGGCGACCCGCAGACCATCCACAGCGGCACTCATGATGCCGCCCGCATATCCTGCACCCTCTCCGCAGGGATACAGACCTGCCAACTGGGAGCACTCAAAATTTTCTTCCCGCTTGAGCCGGACGGGGCTGCTGGTGCGCGTTTCCAGACCCGTCAGAATGGCCTCCGGTGCGGTATAACCTGCAATTTTTCGCTCGTAGGCACGCAGCCCTGCCCGGAGCGTCTGCGCCAGCTCGTCCGGCAGCAGCGCGCCCAAGTCGGCCGCGACCACACCCCGGTCATAGGTCGGCTCGACCCGGCCGATGTTCAGCTGACCACGCCCCTCCAGAAAGCTCTGGATATTTTCAGCCGGGGCTGCATACGCGCCACCCTTCCGGCCTGCGGCATAGGCGCGGGCTTCCAGCTCCCGCTGAAAAGCGATGGCCTTGCTGGGGTCGTTCTCGAAATCCGCGCCGCCGACGCTGACGACGACAGCCGCATTCGCATTTTTGCCGTCGCGGGCGTGGTAGCTCATGCCGTTGGTGACGACCCGCTCGTTCTCACTGGCCGAGGCGACCACCTGACCGCCCGGGCACATGCAGAAGGTGTAGACACAGCGGCTTCCGACATGCTGAGAGAGCTGATACTCGCCGTGGGGCAGTGCCGGGTGGCCTGCCGCCTCATGGTAGAGGCTCTTCTCGATCTCCGTCTGAAGATGCTCTGCCCGGAAGCCCACGCTGAACGGCTTGCATTCCAGCACAAGGCCGCTGTCCATCAGCATCCCGAAGGTGTCCCGCGCCGAATGTCCCACCGCAAAGACCAGTGCTTCGCAGGGGAACGTACCGTTGATCGTGAAAATTCCGGTCAGGCGTCCGTTTTTCTGTTCCAGTCCGGTCAAGGCGGTGTTGAAATGCACCTCGCCGCCCAGCGATTCGATCTCTTTCCGAATCGAGGTGATGACGCCGCGGAGCAGGTCTGTGCCGACATGGGGCTTCTGCTGCCATGCGATTTCCTTCGGCGCACCGTGTTCCAGAAAGACCTCGGTGACAAAGCCGCAGAGCTCGTCTCCAATTCGGGTCGTCAGCTTGCCGTCCGAAAACGTGCCTGCACCGCCCTCACCGAACTGGATGTTTGCATTTTCGTTCAGCTCACCCGTCGCCGAGAAGTGCTCGACGGCCTTCACCCGCTCATCCAGAGCCGGGCCGCGTTCCAGCACGATGGGACGATAGCCCTGCCGCGCCAGCAGCAGAGCCGCGAACAGACCCGCCGGGCCAAGGCCGCAGACGACCGGACGGTGGGAAAGCGGCTGGACGCCGTTCTCGACCGTGAAATCGGTCTTACTGCGCAAGGCAACGCAGGGCGAGGCCCCTGCAAATGCAGATTCCTCACCCTCGTCCTTGAGCGTTACCGCGATGGTGTATACAAGCTTGGGCTGGCCGTGGCGCGCATCCACCGAGAGTTTCGCCACGCCAAGGTGCTCGACCTTGCCCCGTGGGATGCGTGCCAGACGCAATGCCCGTTCAAAGGCCTGCGGCTCTCCAGCGGAAAGCGGCAGACGGATATCCCGAACCAGAATCATCTTTTTGTTTATCCAATCTTATTAAAATCGTTTTCTTTCTGCCCGCGTCGCGGGCAGAAAGAAAACTCACCTATCAGTTACTCTCAATTTTGCACTGCACCACATAGCTTCCAAGGGCGAAAATCTTGCCATTGGACGGCACATAGAGGTGGCAGGCGATGTTCTGCTGACCCAGCGCGATGGAGAAATCGTCCGCGTTGATCTCGATGACGACCTGCTCCGGCGTCAGTGCCTCCAGCGAACCCGTCGGGCCGCAGAGGGTCACGTTCATCAGACGCTCCGTCTCGACGGTCAGGGTGTAGGTGGAGGGCAGGTTGACGACCTGCACGCACTCGGACGGCAGATTCAGGGTCTTGGTCTCAAGGCGGGAGCTGTCAAAGCTGACCGTGATATTGGACAGATTATCCAGCAGATGGATGCCCGTGGGAAGCTCGATGGGCATCTCATAGACCTTGTTGAGCGCGAAGGTCGACAGGTCGATCGTGCCGATGGAGAGGCTGGACAGCTTGTCGATCTGCGATTCCGGGCCTGCGACGTTCAGGGTCTTTTTGCTCAGTGCGTAGGACAGCACCGACGAATCAAATTCATGCGGTGTATTGATGAAATTCACCGACACGGGCAGGGTCGCGATCTTGTAGACCTGCAGGGTCACCTCGACGCTCTCCGTCTCCATCGTGGTGTACTCGAAGGTGACCTCCTTGCCGCTCTTGGTGTAGAAGCGGAGCGGCGTATCCAGCGTGACCGAGTCGGTCAGCTCCCCGTTATGGGTCACCTCTGCCGTGCAGCTCTCGACCTCGCTCAGCTCGGTGCTCGGGCCGGAGAGGGTGATGCTCTCCTTCGAGACGTCCGTGCCGTACAGGATATAGCCATCGGCGATGGTCAGATAGTTGGTCGTGACCTGAATCGGGATGGTCTTTTCCTCCACCACGTCAAACACGACGTCCACGGTGTTGTCCGGGCCGTCGATGGAAACGGTCACGCCCGTCAGCAGTGCACTCTGACTCCGCACCTGAAGGCGGAGGGTCTTTTCGCCGCTGTCCCGGACGCTCGACCAGTCGGGGTAGACCACGAAATCCGAGGCTGACAGGCCGCCGATGGTGTAGCCATCGCCCGAAAGCTTGAGGTTGACGGTCTTTTCCGGTGCGCTGACGATGCTCAGTCCACGGGAAGTATAGGCCGAAGAATCATAGGTGAAATCCACCGGCACGTTGCTGATGGTCGTTGTGGTGCCGGGCTGAACGACGATAGTGACTGCCATCCACGCAATGATCGCGCCCAGAACTGCCAGCAGCAGACGGATGCGGCGGTCGCTCAGGATGCTCTTGGTCGGAGCAATGGCGGCCTTTGTGCCCTTGGTCTTGTTCGGCTCGCTCATTGCTGCTCATCCTCCTCTTTCTGGTTGACCCAGTTCAGCACGCCCCGCAGACGCTCCTTCCAAGTGTCCGCCGTGCTCTTCTCGCTCACCTGCTCCTTCGGGATCATCTCGTCGATGAGGCGGGTGTAGAGGGTCTGACGGTCGAAGTGACGGATCAGAACACCATTTTTTGCCATCGAGATGATGCCCGTCTCCTCGCTGACGACGATCGCGATGGCGTCCGAATTCTCGGCGATGCCCAGACATGCGCGGTGGCGCGTGCCCATATCCTTACCGAGGTCGAGGTTGTTGGACAGGGGCAGGACACAGCCCGCCGCCTTGATGCGGCCATTCTCGATGATGGCCGCGCCGTCATGAAGCGGCGTACCTTCATAGAAAATCGTACCAAGAACTTCCAAGTTGACCGCACTGTTCACGGGCGTGCCGGTGCGGACGATCTCGGACAGATTCGTGTTTCGTTCCAGCACGATGAGCGCACCCGTTTTCGTCTCCGAAAAGCGTTCTGCTGCATCGCAGATGGCGATGATCGCACTGCGCCACGCACCCTTCAGGCTGGTGTCGTTATAATATCGTCCCCGGACATTGAACAGACGATACATCCACTGGTCGGTCTGACCCATTCGTTCCAGACCGCGCCGTATCTCAGGCTGAAACAGCACCACCAGCGTCAGCAGGCCGACCTGTAACAGCGAGTTCAGCAGCCACGTCACGGTGCGCATATTCAGGATATTCGCCACCAGATAGACCGCCAGCACCAGAAGCGCACCCTTCGCCAGCTGTCCGGCACGGGTACGGTTGATGATGCCGAGCAGCTGATAGATCAGGAAGGCAATGATGATGATGTCCAGCAGATCTACCAATTTAAAGGTCTGAAAATTGGCTATGATGGAATTCAGAGTCATCGACGCACACTCCCATTAAAGCTTCTCGATCAGCGCGACGGCATGAGCCGCGATGCCAAGACCCTCGCCCGTGAAGCCCAGATGCTCCTCGGTGGTCGCCTTGACGCTGACGGCATCGACCGGAAGGCCGAACGCCTCGGCCAGCTTTTCCCGCATGGCCGGGATGTAGGGTGCAAGCTTGGGTTTCTGGCAGAGGATGGTGGAGTCGATATTCTCGATCTTCCAGCCGTTCTCGTGCATGATCTCCGTCACACGGCGTGCCAGCACAAGGCTGTCTGCAC
>CAVJGY010000108.1:0-4954 GCA_963648915.1 Acutalibacteraceae bacterium
GTGCGGTGGTCGGGGTTAATCTCGACCTTCCAGCTGTCCATCCATTCGCCCTTGGCCTGATGCTCGGCCTGCATTTTGTTGAAGTTGCGATAAATTTTTTCAAAAAGCTTATACGGCCACTGCTGCCGGTTGCCGTCCACGAGGTTCGCAAGGAACTTCATCCGTTCTACGGCATCCCGTTTGATTTTCAGCAAAACCTCGCCGTCCAGACGGTGGCCGCTGGCCTCGTAGAAGGAAAGGATGGTGAACCAGTCCAGCATGTTTTTCGCCATGATGTTCTCGCCGAGGTCGGGCATGTCGTTCTGGATGAAGTCCCTGTAATAGCCTTCGGCCTTCCGGAAGATCTCCTCGGCCTCCGCCGGGAAATGCTCCCGGCAGTACCGCTCGTAAGGCTTCGCATATTGGGATGCAGAATAGGCGCGTTTCATGGGGTTACCTCCTGTCCTGTCTCGTCAACTCACACACCACCTCACAATGGCTGGTATGCGGGAACATATCGACGGGGGTGAAGCCCTCGGCGCGGTAGCCTTTCCGGGTGAGAAGGGCGAGGTCGCGGGCCATGGTCTCGGGGTTGCAGCTGACGTAGACCACCCGCTTGGGGGACATCCGGGCGACGCTCTCGATGAACTCCGGGGTCGAGCCCTCCCGGGGCGGGTCCATGAAAATGACGTCGGCACGCTGTCCGGCGTCGGCGGCCTCCCGAATCCATGCGGTGGCGTCGGCGGCAAAGAAGCGGGCGTTTTTCACGCCGTTGTGCTTGGCGTTGCCGATGGCGTCATGAACGGCGTCCCGATTGACCTCTACGCCGACCACCTGCTTCGCCTTGCCGGAGGCGGTCAGGCCGATCGTGCCGATGCCGCAGTAGGTGTCCAGAACCGTTTCCTTTCCGGTCAGCTGGGCGGCGTCGACTGCGAGACCGTAGAGTACGGCAGTCTGGACGGGATTGACCTGATAGAAGCTTCGCGGGCTGATGGCGTAGCTCTTGCCGCAGAGGGTGTCCAGAATGAACCCCTTGCCGTACAGGACCTTTTCGTCCTCGCCGAGGACGACGCTGGTCTTGCGGGGGTTGTAGTTCTGCACGATGGTCGTGATCGGGACGCTCCGCTTCTCGGCTTCGGAAAGAAGCGCGCGGACGAAATTTTTCGCGCCGGGCAGGACGGGCTGTGCGGTCACCAAAACCACCATGACCTGTCCGGTCGCCACGCCTCGGCGGAGCAGGCAGTGACGGAGCAGACCCGTGCCTTTGTCCTCATTGAAGGGTTGGTAGCGGCAGGCATTTGCGGCGGCACGGACGGCCTGCATCACGGTGTCCAGCACCTCGTCCTGTAACAGGCAGCTTTCCACCGGGAGGACTTTGTGGGTCTTGGCGGCGTAGATGCCGGAGGTGAGTTTTCCACCGTAGCCGGGCGCAAATGTGGAAATCACCTTGTTCCGGTAATGATACGGGTGCTCCATCCCGCGGATGGGGTGGACCGGGCCGTATTTGCCCAGAAGCTTCCGGACGTCGGCCTCCTTCCGTTTCAGCTGTTCGGCGTATTCGAGGTCGAGCAGCGGACAGCCGCCGCAGTTCTTTTCGCGTAATTTGCAGTTCATCTTTTTATATCCTCCTGAAATCTGAAAACCTCTCCGTCATCGCGCTGCGATGCCACCTCTCCTGATAGGAGAGGCAAATCAACCATATGGGTCGTACAAATCGTATTCCTCGGCCTCGGCATGCTTTTCGTTCAGTACGGCGATGGCCTGTTCCAGCTCGCTCTGGCCGCAGCCGCTCTCGCTGACGAGGGCATGGACGGCCTCGGCAAGATCGCCGTCAAACAGGGTGTCCAGCCGTTCGCGCATACTCCACACGCCGTAAGCCCGGCGGGTGACGGTGGGAGTGTAGGTGTTGCGGTTCTGGTCTTTGCCGCTCTTCACCCAGCCCTTGGCCTCGAGCCGATAGAGAAAATTCAGGACGGTTGCCGCCGCCCAGCCCTTATCGGCCAGTTTTTCGCCGATATCCCGGCGGGATGCAGGCGGACAGCACGCCCACACCGCCAGCATGACCTGCTCTTCGGCGGCAGAAAGCGGCTTCAATGCGTCGGATAAGCCATACATGACCCGGCCTCCCTTCAAAAAGTACTTTTGCATTTGTCTTTGATATCTCTAGGATACCAGATTCGAGCAAAACACACAAGAGTCAAAAACTGTGTATCCATGCGGATAAAACAGCTATATTTTACACTTGTCTTAGAAAATGTATTCGTGTCGAGAACAATTGTGCGTTCTGTGCGCTATCTGCGGACTCTGTGAATCGAACTTTGTGCAAGGATGCTCTTGTTTTTGCCCCCTTGAAACCATTATACTACGGACAGTTGAACAACACAACGCCGCAGTGATTCGGGCGGTATGAGGGAAAAGGAGAGTTCGAGTATGGCACGAGTATATAATTTCAGCGCAGGCCCCAGCATGTTACCGGAAAAGGTACTGAAGCAGGCACAGGCAGAGCTGCTCGAATACGGCGACAGCGGCCAGAGCGTGATGGAAATGAGCCACCGCAGCAAGTGGTTCGATGAGATCATCAAGGAGACCGAAGCCTCTCTCCGCCGGGTGATGAACATCCCCGATAACTATAAGGTCGGTTTCTTTCAGGGCGGTGCGACCCAGCAGTTCGCAATGGTTCCGCTGAACTTCATGACGACCGGAAAGGCCGACTACATCGTCACCGGCAACTTCTCGAATCTGGCCGCAAAGGAGGCTGCAAAGTTCGGTGAGGTGAACATCGTCGCTAACAGCAAGGACAAAAACTTCACCTACATTCCGGACGTCAACGCCATTGACTACGACAAGGACGCAAGCTACATCCACATCTGCCAGAACAACACCATCTTCGGCACCCAGTACGTTGAAGTTCCGCAGGTCGAGGGTGTGCCGCTGGTGGCAGATATGAGTTCGATGATCCTGTCCAAGCCCGTCGACGTCACCAAGTATGGCTGCATCTACTTCGGTGTTCAGAAGAACGTCGCCCCCGCAGGCATGGCGATCGCCATCGTCCGCGACGACTTGCTGGGTCATGCGGCGGACAATGTCCCCACCATGATGAACTACACCACCCTGCTGAACAAGGACAGCATGTACAACACCCCTCCCTGCTGGTGCATCTACATGACCGGACTCGTCCTCAAGTATCTCGAGAACGACATCGGCGGTCTGGAAAATATGCAGAAGATCAACGAAGCAAAGGCAAAAGTCCTCTATGATTATCTGGACGGTCAGGACTTCTTCAACAACCCGGTCGAGCATCGCTATCGCAGCACGATGAACGTCACCTTCACCAGCCCGAACCCCGATCTGGACAAGAAGTTCTGCGCAGAGGCTACTGAGGCAGGCTTTGTCAACCTGAAGGGTCACCGTCTGGTCGGCGGTATGCGCGCTTCCATCTACAACGCGATGCCGGCTGAGGGCATTGATAAGCTGGTGGACTTCATGGAAAAGTTCCGCAAAGAGAACGCTTGATAGGAGAAAACAACTATGTTTACGATAAAGACTCTGAACGCCATCAGCCCGGTGGGTTTGGCAAAGCTTCCGAAAAATCTGTTCGACGTCTCGGTGGACGCCGATGCCCCCGACGGCATTCTGGTGCGCAGTGCCGACCTGCTGAACACCACCTTTAACGACAACCTGCTGGCAATTGCCCGTGCGGGTGCAGGCGTGAACAACATCCCGCTCGACCGCTGCAGTGAGCAGGGCATCGTGGTCTTTAACACCCCCGGTGCAAATGCGAACGCCGTCGCAGAGCTTGTCATCGGAATGCTGATCGCCGGAAGCCGCAATGTGGCCGCTGCCGCACAATGGACGCAGGGTCTTGCAGGCGACCCGGCCATGGCGAAGAGCGTCGAGAAGGGCAAGAAGCAGTTCGTCGGCAACGAGATCAAGGGAAAGACGCTGGGTGTCATCGGTTTGGGTGCAATTGGCTCTCGCGTTGCGAACTGCGCCATCGCACTTGGCATGGAGGTCTACGGCTACGACCCCTACATCTCCATTGATGCCGCGTGGAATCTGAGCAGTCAGGTGCACCACTGCGTCAACCTGAACGACATGCTCCCGCTCTGCGACTACATCACCATCCATGTACCGTATCTGCCGACCACTAAGGACACCATCAACGCCCAGACGTTGACCCTCTGCAAGGACGGCGTGAAGATTCTGAACTACGCGCGCGGTGAGCTGGTGAACACCCCCGCTCTGCTGGAAGCCCTCGAGACGGGCAAGGTCTCCGGCTACATGACCGACTTCCCATCTGAGGCTCTGCTGGGCAAGCCGGGCGTCATCTGCACCCCGCACTTGGGCGCATCGACTCCCGAGGCCGAGGACAACTGCGCAGTCATGGCCGCACAGGAGATCAGTGATTACCTCAAGAACGGCAATATCACCCACTCGGTCAATATGCCGGAGGTGCATCAGCCCCGCGCAGGCGGCAAGCGCATCTGCATCATCCACAAGAATGAGCCGGGCATGATCAGCCAGATCACCGCCCTGACGACCGAGGCAGGTCTGAACATCGAGAACATGGTGAACAAGAGCAAGAAGAATATGGCCTACACCATGCTCGATGCAACGGGCGCAGTCGATAAGGCTTTGGCTGAAAAGCTGTCGGCCATCCCCGCTGTCATCCGGGTACGGATTCTGTAAATTGTAAAAATGAGCATCTGCAATGGATTTTTTCAAAGAGAAAAGAAATTGCAGATGCTTTTATTTTTTGTAAATAGATAAATATATTGAACTTTATAACAAGATATGATATTATGAAACTGACCGATAAATATATTTTTAATGTGAGGCTTCTATGGATGTGATGGAGTTTATTTTATCACTGGGATTGGATTTTGCAAATACGCCCGGTGTAAGCAAACAGATGCGCTGCGTGATTACCGTGCTGATATGGGGTTGTACAATTATGTGCGCCGGGCTTTGCTTG
>CAVJGY010000109.1:0-4944 GCA_963648915.1 Acutalibacteraceae bacterium
CCTTTCCAGTGCATCGCACTCGAAAAGCGGCTTTTCTTCGTCTTATTTCAGAGCATCAGCCGATTATTCCGGCAGGTCCTCTTCGTTCTCGAGGCTGTGCCAGACGTTCTGGACGTCATCGTTATCCTCGAGGGCATCCAGCAGCTTACCCATCAGCTTGAGCTGATCGGGGTCGGTCAGGCGGGTAGTGGTCATGGGGACCATTGCGAGGTCATCGCTCAGGATCTCATAGCCCTTCTCCTCCAGAGCCTTGACGACTGCGGAGTAATTCTCGGGATCGGTGGTGATCTCTGCGGCATCCTCGCCTGCATCGAAGTCCTCAGCACCCGCATCCAGAGCCTCCATCATGGCCTCATCTGCATCCTTGTCCTCGAGGGAGATGTCGATGACCCCCTTCTGGCTGAACAGGAAGCCGACGCAGCCCATTGCGCCCAGATTGCCGCCATTCTTGTCGAAGTAGTGGCGCAGGTCTGCAGCGGTGCGGTTGCGGTTGTCGGTCAGAGTCTCGACCATGACCGCGACACCGCCGGGGCCGTAGCCCTCGTAGGTGATTGCTTCGTACTCGGTCTTATCGCCGCCTTCAGCCTTCTTGATGATACGCTGAATGTTATCGTTCGGCACGCTCATGCGCTTTGCCTTAGAGATCAGGTCCGCCAGCTTGCTGTTAGAAGCCGGGTTCGGGCCGCCGGTACGGACGGCAACGCTGATCTCGCGGCCGATCTTGGTAAAGACTTTTGCTTTTGCGCCGTCGGTCTTTTCCTTCTTGCGCTTAATGTTGTTCCATTTGCTATGTCCAGACATGGGAATGAGCCTCCTAAATTTTATCGAAATCTCCGCCTGCGGGCAGACGGGCTGTGGTCGCCCGCTTGTGGCAGCACACAAAATCTAACTCTATTATTTTATCACAACCGCTCTGCGCGTTCAAGCCTTATCCCGCCTGTTTTCGCCCAGATAAAGCCAAAAATTCGGTTTTAAGCCGATTTTACAGCAGACGCAGAGCCTTCGGGTAATGGTTTTTGACCCGCTCGGCCGAAACCTTGCCACCGCCCAGCGGCCAGCCGTCCACGGTCACACAGCACCAGCCGTCGGAAGCAGTGCTGGCCGAGATCTCCCGGCCGGAGAGATATTCCACAGTTCGTGGGTCGGCGAGGGTCAATTCTTCGCGGTTCTCGCACGCTCCGCCGAACGCCGTGAAGAGATGATGCTCTGGTACGAAGCGACCCTTCTGCACACTGCCGACAAAGACGCCCGCCCGCAAGACATGGAGCGAGGTCTGCGGGAACGCCACGGGCAGCAGGACGCCGCCGCCATGGACAACAGCCGGGCGGTCCGCCAGCGACGGGAAGAACTCCTCCGCAAACGCTTTCCATGCTGCAAGACTCTGCGCGGGCGTTGCCTCGGACGACGAAGCATCCCGTGTCCGGCTGTTTCGTCCCTGTGCAGCATCTCGGCAGGCGCGGCTGTTCTCGCGGCGGGCGGCACGGGCGTCTTCCCTGCCCTTTGCAGGCTTCTTTCCGGCCTTTTTGCCCGTCTCTGCGGCTGCGGCCAGCCAGAGCTGCTCCTCAGGCGTATACTCGCCCAGAGGGGGCAGGACACGCGGCTCTCCGGTTTTCACGAGACGCGCCATGAAGTGTCCCTCACCGCCCTGATAGGGCCAGATACGGCGGACTTTGGAGACATCCAGCGGCAGTCCTCCGGTGCGGTTGGCCTCGCCTTCACTGCCAAAAGTGTAGTCCACATTTCCCAGTGCATCGGCCAGCTCGAATTCCAGATGCCGCGCAAGGAAGGCCGCCACCTGTCCCTCGTCCTCCTCGGGCGCGAAGGTGCAGGTGGAATAGACCAGCTGACCGCCCGGTGTTAACACCTCTGCGGCGCAGTCGAGGATCTGTGCGCCCAGCTCGGCGCACTGCTTGACGAGTGCTTCACAGTGCTGTGTCCGCGCCACAGGTTCTTTCCGGAACATTCCCTCGCCGGAGCAGGGCGCGTCCACCAGAACGCGGTCAAAAAATTCCGGCAGAGCCTCCGCGATGCGGGCAGGCGTCTCGTTGAGGACGACGGCATTCGACACGCCCATCCGTTCCAGATTGCTCTTCAAGATATCCGCACGGGCGGCAACGTATTCATTACTGACGAGCAGGCCGTATCCACCCAGTGCGGCGGCAAGCTGACTGCTCTTTCCGCCGGGTGCGGCACACATGTCCAGCACCCGCATTCCGGGCTTGACGCCCAGCAGCGGTGCGGCCGACGACGCAGACGGCTCCTGCGAATAAAACACGCCTGCATGGTGGTACGGATGCCGACCGGGTTTGAAATCCGGCTGGTCGACCACAAACGCCGCCCTGCAGAAAGGCGATGCTTCCAGCGGGAAGTCGGCCTTCTCTGCGAACTGCTCCGGCGTCGCACGGAGAGCCGAGACGGTCACACCGCGCGCCGCCGTCTCCTGCGGTGCGGCATAGAGCGTATCGTAGCGGTCACCGAGCAGCGCACGCTCCCGTTGTTCAAAATATTCCATGGGCATTGAGTCATCCTCCCCTGTGAATGTCGATGTATAAAGCCGCCTCGAACGGCCAAACTAAGGCTGTGAGGCAAACCCTCACACAGAACCGAAAGGAGCATACAACTATGGAAAATCGCAGCGAAAACCGCAGCAACAACTGCAAGAACCAGACCAGCAACCGTTCCACCAACACCACCCAGAACAACGCGACCAACGAGCACAAGCACCCCAACCAGTACACCAAGGGTGCTGACGACGAGGGCGGCAAGAACTCCACCCGCAATTCTGCCCGCAACAGCCGCTAACACGCAGTTCCTCTTTTTCTGAGCGGCAAAAAAGCCCGTTGCTTTCCCGGCACTGTTTTCCAGTGCGGAAAGCAGCGGGCTTTCGGCGTGCTTGGGTTATTTTTCGTTGGGGTCAAAGGACTGCCAGAGCGTCTCGAAAAGCTCCTGCACCCGGCTGAGCTGGCCGTTCAGATACAGCCATCCCAGCAGGCACTCGAAGCCCGTCGAGGCGCGGTACTCCTCCGGCGAAGCATGTTTTGCGACGCTGGCTTTGCTGGCGTTCCGGCCGCGCTTGAACACGGTCAGCTCGTCCTCGGTGAAAAGCGGCTCGAGCAGCTGCTCCTCCCGGAACTGCGCCTTGGCCGAAACGTACTTGACCTTTTCGGAGTTCAGCTTTCCTGCCGACAGCCGATGATGCTCCACCAAACGCTGACGCACCAGCAGCTCCAGCACACTGTCGCCCACAAAAGCGAGTGCCAGCGGGCTGAGCTCCCGGGGGTCGATCTTTTCAGGTTCTATCATTTAATCACCTATGTCAGGCTCGCCCTTTCAGTCTCGCATTCTAAAGCCTCTCACTCTGGGAGAGGTGGCATTGCGAAGCAATGACGGAGAGGGCTAGGTTGCTGACAATATACGTTTTTAGAAGATATAATCGAACTGATACTCGCCGATGAGGATGGTATCGTTCTCCTGAACGCCCTTGTCCACCAGAGCGTCGAGGATGCCGCTCTCGCCCAGCTGACGCTGGAAATACTGCAGGCTCTCGTAGTCGTCGACGTTGCTGCCCTCGAGGATGCGCTCGAGCCACGGAGCTTCCACCGACCAGACATGCGCCTCCATCCGGCGGATGCTGAAGTCACGGCTGCCCGCCTTGACCTCGGGCTTCTTGTACTCGGCGGCAAAGACCGGAACAGCCGGGATATCCTTCAGGCGGCTGTAGACCAGACCCGGCAGTTCCCGGACGCCCTGCATGGTCGCAGCAGAGATGGGCACAAAGGTCAGGCCCTTCTCTTCGACGTACTTACGGAAGTTTTCGATCTGCTCCTCGGTGGCGAGGTCGCACTTGTTGCCGACCACAATCTGTGGACGCTCGGCCAGCGCGGGGCTGAACTTTGCCAACTCCTCGTTGATCTGCTCGAAGTCTGCGATGGGGTCGCGGCACTCGCTGCCCGAGACATCCACCACATGGAGCAGCAGACGGCAGCGTTCGACGTGGCGCAGGAAGTCATGGCCGAGGCCGATGCCCTCGCTTGCGCCCTCGATGAGGCCGGGGATGTCAGCACAGACAAAGCTTGCGCCCTCACCCACCGAGACGACACCCAGCGTCGGGACGAGGGTGGTGAAGTGGTAGTTCGCGATCTTCGGCTTGGCCGCGCTGATGGTGGAGATCAAGGTCGATTTACCGACGTTCGGGAAACCGATCAGGCCGACGTCGGCGATCAGCTTCAGCTCCAGCGTGACCTGAATGTCCTCGCCGGGCATACCGGGCTTGGCGAACTTCGGGATCTGACGGGTCGGGGTCTTGAAGTGCGCGTTGCCGTAACCGCCGCGGCCGCCCTTTGCGATGGTGACCGGCTCGTGGTTGGACAGGTCGGCAATGACAAGGCCGCTCTCGGCGTCCTTGATGACCGTGCCCAGAGGCACTTTGATAACGAGGTCCTCGGCGTTCTTGCCGTGGCAGAGGCAGGCTCCGCCCTTGCCGCCCTCGGGCGCAACGTACTTGCGCTTATAGCGGAAGTCCATCAGGGTCGTCAGGTGGTCGTCGACGACAAAGATGATGTCGCCGCCTCTGCCGCCGTCACCGCCGTCCGGACCGCCTGCGGCCACGAATTTTTCGCGGTGAAAGCTCACCGCGCCGTCGCCGCCCTTGCCCGCATGGAGCCAGATGGTTGCGATATCAATAAAATTAGTTTGTGCTGCCATACAGCCCCTCCTGTTTTTCATCAAAAAGAGCCGGGCCACAATGGTCCGGCTCTATGGGTTGCAGATTTTAGAAAGAAGTTACTGCTTGACGCTGCACTTCTTGCCGCTCTTGCCCACGCGCTCGAAACGAACGGTGCCATCGACCAGAGCAAACAGGGTATCATCGCTGCCCTTGCCGACATTCTCACCCGGCTGGATGTGAGTGCCGCGCTGACGAACGAGGATGTTGCCGGCCAGAAC
>CAVJGY010000110.1:0-4888 GCA_963648915.1 Acutalibacteraceae bacterium
GCTCAGCCCGCTGGACGACGTTCTGTCCACGGCCACCCATTTCGTGCTGCGCACCTACAAGAAAGAGGGTCGTCTGTATCAGGATGAAGAAATCGACGAAAGAGAGTGTACGGTACTGTAATGGATTACGATAAACTGATCGCACCCGCCGCAAAAGAGATGCGGCCGTCCGGCATCCGCAAATTCTTCGACCTTGCCGCCGAAATGCCCGAGTGCATCAGCCTCGGCGTCGGTGAGCCGGACTTTAAAACGCCGTGGGCTGTCCGGGAGGCGGGCATCGAGAGCTTGGAGCATGGCCGCACCCGCTACACCTCGAATGCAGGTCTGAAAGAGCTGCGCGTTGAAATCGCAAAATACCTCGACCGCCGTCTGGGTCTGAAATACGACCCGAATAGTCAGGTCCTTGTGACCGTCGGCGGCAGCGAGGCTATCGATATGTGCATCCGCACGCTGGTCCAGCCGGGCGATGAGGTCATCATCCCCGAACCCTGCTTTGTCTGCTATGAGCCCATCACCACCCTGTCGGGCGGTGTTCCGGTGCATGTGGCCTGCCGTCAGGAGGACGAATTCCGTCTCCGCGCCGACGCACTGAAAGCGGCCATCACCCCGAAAACGAAACTGCTCATCATGCCCTTCCCGAACAACCCGACGGGCGCGGTCATGGAGAGGGAAGACCTCGAAGCCATCGCCGATGTCCTGCGCGGCACGAATATCATGGTCCTGTCGGATGAAATCTACGCCGAGCTGAACTATGGCCTGCGCCCGCATGTCTCCATCGCGTCTCTGCCCGGCATGGCAGAGCGCACTGTCGTCGTCAACGGCTTCTCCAAGACCTACGCCATGACGGGCTGGCGTCTGGGCTATGCCTGCGGTCCTGCGCCCATCATTAAAATCATGACGAAAATTCACCAGAGTGCCATCATGAGCGCACCCACCACCAGCCAGTATGCGGCCATCACTGCCCTCAAGGACTGTGACGGCGAAATCGACCGGATGCGGGACGAGTACAACATGCGCCGCCGTCTGGTGGTGCGGGGTTTCAACGAGATGGGGCTGACCTGCTTTGAGCCGAGAGGTGCATTCTACGCCTTCCCCTGCATCAAGTCGACGGGAATGACGAGTCCGGAATTTTGCACCAAGTTGCTGGAGGTGAAGCATGTCGCTATCATCCCGGGCGACGCCTTTGGTGCGTCCGGCGAGGGTTACTGCCGTGTGTCCTATGCCTACTCGGTGGAGCACCTGACCGAAGCACTGAAACGCATTCGCGAGTTCTTGAAAGAAATCGGCGTCAACAGCGGCGAACAATGAGGTGAAAAGAGGAGGAAACTTCCCGATGGCAAAACTGAATCGTGTGACCGTCCTTGCTCCGGCCAAGCTGAATCTTGCGCTGGACGTGGTCGGCCTGCTTCCGAATGGCTATCACAACCTTGATATGACGATGCAGGCGATCTCGCTGTATGAGCGGGTCATCCTGAACCGGAGCAACGGCCTGAGCTTGACCCTGCCCGGAAGCCCGGTCGCCGCCAACGACAGCAACACCGCCATCAAAGCGGCGGTCGCGTTCTTCCGGTATACCGGACTGCTGGCGGGCGTGGACATCACTATCTATAAAAATGTTCCGGTGCGGGCAGGCATGGCGGGCGGCAGTGCAGACGCCGCCGCCGTCCTCGTGGGTCTGAACGCCCTCTACGGTGCAAAGCTGTCCATGAGCGAGTTGTGCGCACTGGGCGCGAAGGTCGGCGCAGATGTTCCCTTCGCTCTGATGGGCGGCACCTGCCGGGTGCAGGGCGTGGGCGATGTGATCAAAGCTCTGCCCCCGATGCCCGACTGCTGGTTCACAGTCGTCATGCCCGATTACGGCGTTTCGACCCCGGAGGCATTCGCGGCCTATGATAAGGTCGGCAGCTCCGTCCACCCGGACTGCGAAGCACAGGAAAAGGCCATCCGTGCCGAGGACTTGGCGGGCGTTTGCGCCGCCGCCGGAAATGCACTGGAAGAGTGCAGTGGTGCGCGGGACAATGAAGCCATCAAGACCGCCCTCAAGGAGCACGGCGCAGTCACCGCCCTGATGACCGGAAGCGGCGCGGCAGTGTTCGGCATCTTCACCGATGAGGCCTCCGCCCGCTCTGCCGCCGATGCGGTGAAGGCGAAGTGGCCGCAGGTCTATGTGGCACAGCCCGACAAGGGCGGCGCACGGGTCATCTCGCCCAAAATGTTCTGATATCGAATAACCCTCCTTCCCACGGGACAGACTATCCCCAAAGGAAGGAGGGTCTTTTTGTGCAGACCTTTTATAAAATTTGCCTGATTTTAATGATCGTGGGCGGCATCAACTGGGGTTTGGTCGGCCTGTTCCAGTTCGATTTCGTCGGCTGGCTTCTGGGCGGCAGCAGCTCCATCTGGTCGCGCATCGTGTTCACGCTGGTGGGTGTGGCGGCGGTGTGCGGCATCCCGGGACTGTTCGCTGACGAGGAGTAAACAAAAAAGCTTCTGCGTTTGTTGACGCAGAAGCTTTTTGTGTACATGTTACCAGTCCATCAAATCGGGCAGGGTGAGAGTCTCGTCCGAGCAGTGGGGGTCAGAGGAATCGCCGGAGGAGGATGCCTTTT
The DNA here is from genome assembly GCA_963648915.1 of Acutalibacteraceae bacterium. Taxonomy (GTDB): domain Bacteria; phylum Bacillota; class Clostridia; order Oscillospirales; family Ruminococcaceae; genus Faecalibacterium. The sequence goes on from CAVJGY010000110.1 coordinate 2,610, forward strand.
CCACCTCCCGGACGACCTCGCAGATGGAGGTGCAGTCCTCGGGAAGGTCGGTCTGACTGCGGCCGGAATGGGTGAACAGAATCTTTCCCTCCGGGCCGACGATGAGGGTCAGCGGCAGGATTTGGGGCGCGGTGCGGTCATACTGATAGCCCGCATCCTTGGCGGCCTTGTAAATTTTCTGGGCGGCAAAGCTCCAGCTCAGAAGGCCTTTGCTCTGCTCCACGCCGAGATAGCTGTACAGGACGCCCGGCTCGTCGCAGATGACCGGGAAGGGAAACTCCGACCCGCGGGTGGCGGCGGCAACGCTCTGCGCCGACGAGCGGACGACACAGGCCAGCCGGACACCCCGCAGAGCGGGCAGAGTTTTCAGGTAGCGGGTGATGTACTCCCGGCTCACCGGGTGGTCGAACCCGGGCAGGAATATCATGCAGAGCGGACGCTCGCCCTCACACAGGGCGTAGAAGTCATTTCCCGGTGTCGTGGGGGTGTCGTAGGTGAAACGTGGGATCGAAGTTCCGACCAGATGCTCGGATTTCATGCCGCAATACACATCCTTCCAACTTGATAAAACTTTATTTCAGCTGCATTCAGAAAATGGGTTTTGCCCGCCGTTGGCGGGCGAAACCCTTGCCGCTTTGATTTTAAGTTATAAAAAAATCCACACACTGCCTCTTTGCAGAGGACAGCGGTGGATGCAATTTCATAAAAAATCCCGCCCGGTCGTCTGCGGTCAATCAAACCTACCCTTACGGACAGGTGGGTGTCCTGTCTCCGGATTCACGCTTCCTCATCGAGCCTCCGGGGTCGAGCCCACGGCGGGGAGGTCTGCAATCGGCCGGCGAACGCCGGACTCCCGTTGAATGATTAGTAGGATCATATAAACCGCAACAAATCGAGCCGGGCAGGAAGTTTTGCCAGGTAATTTGTCTGGAAAGATCGGGCCTTTACTCGATCTCGAACTGGTCGCTCAGACGCTTCTCAAACAGCTTGCTGACTTCCAGCAGGACTTCGTCGTCCTCGACGACATCCAAATACTCGCCCTCGTCGTCCTCGCCGACACTCAGGATGACCAGCTGGGCGTCCTCGTCCAGATCCTCCTCGTTCTCGGCGTATTCCACAACGGCCAGATAGTGTACGCCCTTATGGTCGAGAGCGTCGATCACCTCAAACGTGACTTCGTTGCCGTCCTCATCCTCGAGGGTCATCAGATCGGGCTGATACTCCTCTTCGGTGTTCGGATTCTTGATATCTTCAGCCATAAGCTCGTTCTCCTGATTTATTGAAAATTAAGAATAGCGATCCATGCACCCGGCGGTTTCGTGTTCCGCTTGGTGTGCTTATAGTGTAGCGTTTTTTTGCCCGCTCGTCAAGATGCTTTTTCGCCAGAAAATAGACAATAATTTTTCACGCATTTTCCTCTCGCGTTACGGCCCAAGATATGGTATACTTATCTCTGTGTATCGACCTGAGAGGCCGTCTGGCATTATCAGGATATGAACAAGGGGGCAGGAATATGCCAAACAAGTTTTTCCGCAGGGCGGCCGCCGCGCTGGTGGCGGCAGGCTGTCTTGCGATGCTGACGGGGTGCAGCATCTTCACGAGCAAGGTCACCAAGCCTGTGAAGGCCGTCTCCCGTCCGGCGGTGGAATCCGCCGAACTGCAATTCACCCACCCGGCGGCAGGGGACACCATCGCGGTGTTCGACACCTCGGCGGGCGTGTTCAAGGCGGTGCTCTTCCTGAGCGAAGCTCCGCAGGCGTGCGACAACTTCATCGGTCTGGCGCAGGCGGGCTATTACAACGACCTGACCGTCACCCGGGTCGAAAAAGATTTCCTCATTGAGGCCGGACAGGGTGCGGACGGCCGAGGAACGACCATCTGGAACGGAAGCCGTTACCCCGTGGAAACCACCGACAAGCTTCACCACTATTCCGGCGCACTCTGTGCCGCACCGGATTCCTCCGGACAGCTGGCAAGCGTTTTCTATGTGATGGACACCCTGCCGGGCGGGGATTCCGTCACGCAGGAGTTGGTCGACCAGATGAACGGAGCGGCCTACCGCGCCGAGGTCGTCAGTGCGTATCAGACGGCGGGCGGCGCACCCTATCTCGACTACACCGATACCGTATTCGGACAGGTGTATGAGGGAATGGAGGTCGTAGACGCCATCGGACAGACGGGCGTGGACGAGAACCAGAAGCCGACCGACCCCATCACCATCAACAGCGTGACGATAACGACCTATCAATAAACAGAAAAACGAGCAGTTCACTCAGAAC
>CAVJGY010000111.1:0-4828 GCA_963648915.1 Acutalibacteraceae bacterium
CCTTTGCGGCAGCCACAGCAGCCAGGCCGATGCCGGTGTTGCCGGAAGTCGGCTCGATGATGACAGAACCTTCCTTCAGCAGGCCCTTCTCCTCAGCGTCGTCGATCATGGCCTTCGCGATACGGTCCTTAACCGAGCCAGCCGGGTTAAAGTACTCCAGCTTTGCCAGAATCTTCGCGTTCAGGTCTTCCTGCTTTTCGATGTGGGTCAGCTCCAGCAGCGGAGTGTGGCCGATCAGCTGATCTGCAGAAGTATAAATCTTGCTCATAATTCATTTCCTCCAAGTTTCGGGCGCGACGCCCTGCTGTTCCGGATGACCCGGTGTCTCTTTAATGATACTTTTAATTCCCTCTAAACCAACATGTTTTGTAGGTTTGACAGTATTATAGCCTCCGCCAGCCCACTTGTCAATAGAAAAATCGAAAAAATCTGATTGAAAAGTTATAAACCCTGTTGTATAATAGGTTTGATAAAAAGAGAAGCTTTTTAACCTCTCAGTCTCGCATTCGCTCGACAGCTCTCCTAATAGGAGAGCCTTTGGCTTTTTGCGCTTTGTGAAAGCCTCTCCTGATAGGAGAGGTGGCATTGCGAAGCAATGACGGAGAGGTTGCGCCGAGATCCACTCTATTTTTATAATATAAGGAGAACGCCATGATCGTTTCAACCAAAGGCCGCTATGCACTGCGTGTGATGATCGACCTCGCAGAGCATCGGTCCGAAAAATATGTCCCGCTGAAGGAGGTCGCCGCACGGCAGGAGATCTCTGAAAAGTACCTCGAAAACATCCTCAAAGTCCTGGTGCAGAACGGATTCCTCGAGGGTCTGCGCGGTAAGGGCGGCGGCTACCGCCTGACCCGCAGCCCCGACCAGTACACCGTCGGTGAGATCCTGAACCTGACCGAGGGCAGTCTTGCCACCGTCAGCTGTCTTGCGCCGGGCGCACCGACCTGCCACCGGATGGCGAACTGCCGCACCTATGAGATGTGGAAGGGTCTGGACGACATGATCGAGGATTATTTCAGCAAGATCACGCTGGCCGACCTCGCCGCACCGGACGAAGTCGGAAACGACTATGTGATTTAAAACGTAGCTATTCTATTTTTAAGGCTCTGTGTCTGCCGTGCGGCGGATACAGAGCCTTTTTATTGGACACATTTGCAAACTTTCTGTGAATTGTTGGCGCACACCGAAACAGACTATTGACAAAGTGGTTGGTTTGGAGTATATTTTTAGCAGTCGAACGGCTAGAGTGCTAAAACGAACTTAGCAATCCAAGATGCCGCTTGACAACAAACGAAACTTTTCGGTACGAATGGAGGTCAACTTTATGAATACCAATCAATATACCCAGAAAACCCTCGAAGCTCTGCAGGCCGCACAACAGCTGGCCGTGGAGTATCAGCATAACGCCCTTGAGCCGGAGCATCTGCTCCACGCTCTGGCAACGCAGGAGCAGGGACTCATCCCCCAGCTGCTCCAGAAACTCAGCGTCGACCCGGGCAGCTTTGCCGCTGCTGTGGCCGAAAAGCTGTCGGCTCTGCCCCGGGTCTCCGGCTCTGGCCGTGACCCCGACAAGGTGTATATCTCGCAGGCCACCGACAAGGTGCTGAATGCCGCCGCCCGGGAAGCCAAGGCCATGAAAGATGACTTCGTGAGCGTCGAGCATGTATTCCTTGGCCTGCTGGACGAGCAGACCGCGAACACCACCGAGCTGTTCCGGGCGTTCAGCATCACGAAGGACAAGTTCTTGCAGCAGTTGACGGCGGTTCGCGGCAACCAGCGCGTCACCACCGACAACCCCGAGGACACCTACAACGCCCTGCAGAAGTACGGTCAAGACTTGGTCGACCTCGCCCGCAAGCAGAAGCTCGACCCGGTCATCGGACGCGACCAAGAGATCCGGAACGTCATCCGCATCCTGTCCCGTAAGACCAAGAACAACCCCTGCCTCATCGGTGAGCCGGGCGTCGGCAAGACGGCCATCGCCGAGGGTCTGGCACAGCGTATCGTGCGCGGCGATGTCCCCGAGAACCTGAAAGACCGCACCGTGTTCAGTCTGGACATGGGTGCTCTGGTGGCTGGTGCAAAGTACCGCGGCGAGTTCGAGGAGCGTCTGAAGAGCGTCCTGAACGAGGTCAAGAAGAGCGAAGGCAAAATTATCCTCTTCATCGATGAGCTGCACACCATCGTCGGCGCAGGCAAGACTGACGGCGCAATGGATGCCGGCAACCTGCTGAAACCCATGCTGGCACGCGGTGAGCTGCACTGCATCGGTGCGACCACGCTGGACGAGTACCGCCAGTATATCGAGAAAGACCCCGCACTGGAGCGTCGTTTCCAGCCTGTTCAGGTCGATGAACCGACCGTTGAGGACACCATTTCCATCCTGCGCGGCTTGAAAGAGCGTTATGAGGTGTTCCACGGCGTGAAGATCAGCGACAACGCCCTGATCGCCGCTGCCACCCTGTCCGACCGCTATATCACCGACCGCTTCCTCCCCGATAAGGCCATCGACCTTGTGGATGAAGCCTGCGCCATGATCAAGACCGAGATGGACAGTATGCCCAGCGAGATGGACGATCTCGCCCACCGCATCACCCAGCTGCAGATCGAACAGGTCAGCCTGAAAAAGGAGACGGATGCTCTGAGCCAGAGCCGTCTGCACGAGCTGGAAAAGGAGCTTGCTGAATTGCAGGATAAGTTCCGCAGCATGAAAGCAAAGTGGGAGAACGAGAAGAACGCCATCGGCAAGGTCCAGACCTTGCGCGAGCAGATCGAGCAGACCAATGCCGCCATCGAGAAGGCACAGCGCGAATACGACCTGAACAAGGCCGCCGAGCTGCAATACGGCAAGCTGCCCGAACTCCAGAAACAGCTGGAAGCCGAAGAGAAACTCGCCAACGAGAAGAAGGAAGACAACCTCCTGCGTGACCGTGTGACGGACGAGGAGATTGCCCGTATCGTGGCTCGCTGGACTGGCATCCCGGTTGAGAAGCTGGTCGAGGGCGAGCGTGAGAAGCTGCTCCATCTGGACGACGTGCTCCATCAGCGGGTCATCGGCCAGAATGAGGCCGTCACCAAGGTCAGCGAGGCTATCCTGCGCAGTCGTGCGGGCATCGCGAACCCGAACCGTCCCATCGGCAGCTTCCTCTTCCTTGGCCCGACCGGTGTCGGTAAGACCGAGCTGGCTAAGGCTCTGGCGCAGGCCTTGTTCGACGATGAGAAGAACATGGTGCGTATCGACATGACCGAATATATGGAGAAGTTCAGCGTCAGCCGTCTGATTGGCGCGCCTCCGGGATACGTCGGTTATGAAGAGGGCGGTCAGCTGACCGAGGCCGTCCGCCGTAAACCCTACAGCGTCGTGCTGTTCGATGAGGTGGAAAAGGCACACCCCGATGTCTTTAACATCCTGCTGCAGGTGTTGGACGATGGCCGTATCACCGACAGTCAGGGACGCACCGTGGACTTCAAGAACACGGTCATCATCCTGACCTCCAACCTCGGCAGCGACATCATCCTGAACGACCTCGAGCAGAGCCGCGCCAACGGCTCGAACGAGCTGAGCGCAGAGGCACGCCAGCAGATCGACCTGCTGCTCAAGTCGAAGTTCCGCCCCGAGTTCCTGAACCGTCTGGATGAGATCGTCTACTACAAGAGCCTCACCAAGGACGAGATGCGGAACATCGTCGACCTGCAGCTCAACGACCTGCGCCACCGGATGGACGAGGGCAAGCACCTCGATCTCGAGGTCACCACCGCCGCGAAGGACTATATCATCGACTCTGCCTACGACAGCGTTTATGGTGCACGTCCCATCAAGCGGTTCATCCAGAGCCGGGTCGAGACGCTCATTGCGAAGGCCATCATCCGTGGCAGCTACACCGAGGGTTCGACCCTGACCGTGGACTACGACGGCACGGCACTCGTGCTGAAATGATTCATATTCACACACATTTTACACATTTTGTACCCTCAGAAGAGCCGTAACGCTTGCGTGAGGGTGCGGAATATGATATTATAGACCCTGAACAATGTGCTTTTCATCGTCGAAGGCAACGGTGGAAAGCACATTTTTGTTAAACCTCTCCGTCATCGCTGACGCGATGCCACCTCCCCTGATAGGGGAGGCTTTGGCATTTCAGAAAAATTTTCTACTTGCTAAAGGCTCTCCTAATAGGAGAGCTGTCTGCGAAGCAGACTGAGAGGTTCACCATTATATAAAAGAAAGTTGAGTGTGATTTTCCTTTTTATGGACGATGGCAGTATTACGCTCTTGGTGGCGTTGGTAATTCTGGTGGCATTTTCCGCCTTTTTCTCCGCCTCCGAGACCGCATTTTCTTCCCTGAACCAGATACGACTGAAAAGCCGTGCAGACGACGGCGATGCCTCTGCCTCCCGTGTGCTGGCAATGGCCGAGCAGTATGACAAGCTGCTCTCCTCGATTTTGATCGGCAACAACATCGTGAACATCGCCGCCGCTTCCATCGGCACGATCTTATTCACCCAATGGCTTGGCGCAGAGCGGGGCGCGACCGTCTCGACCATCGTGCTGACCGTGGTCGTCCTGATCTTCGGCGAGGTGACCCCGAAAAGCCTTGCGAAAGAGATGCCGGAGCGGGTCGCGACCTTCGTCTCCCCCATTCTGAATCTTCTGATGGTGGTATTTACCCCGCTGACATGGCTGTTCAGCCAGTGGAAAAAGCTGTTGGGACATTTCGTCCACAGCAGCGAGAGCGACTCCATCACCGAGGGTGAGCTGATGACGATGGTGAGCGAGGCCGAGAGTGACGGCGAGCTGACCGACCGCGAAAGCCAGCTTATCCGG
>CAVJGY010000112.1:0-4784 GCA_963648915.1 Acutalibacteraceae bacterium
ATTATAAAGCTTTGTGTCAGATTTTACAAGAGAGGCGTCCAACATTTTTCCGGAAAATCTTTCAAAAAAACAATGCAAAAGATGAACAGACTTCACAAAACGAAGCCTGTTATCAAAAAACCGCGCAGAACCTTGTTTTTTAAAGTTCCGCGCGGCAAACTCCCGTACCGAAAAGTATGGCTTTTTTACTTCTTCAACAGTTTCTCGCAGGCGTCGGCGGCATCCTCAAGATACTGGCCGCCGTAAGTCTCGATCATGCCAGCATCCGACAGAGCGGCCAGCTGGGGGTCGATGGGGCACTTTGCCAGAACGGGCAGGTTGTGCTTGGCTGCGACCTCGTCCACATGGCTGTTGCCGAACACATTGATGTGCTTGCCGCAGTCGGGGCAGACGATGTAGCTCATGTTCTCGACGATACCCAGCATGGGGACTTTCATCATCTCGGCCATGTTGACGGCCTTTGCAACGATCATGCTGACAAGCTCCTGCGGGCTTGCGACGACCACGATGCCGTCCACCGGAAGGCTCTGGAACACGGTCAGGGGCACGTCGCCCGTTCCCGGAGGCATGTCGACGAACAGGAAGTCGACGTCCTTCCAGACAACATCCGTCCAGAACTGCTTCACCGCGCCAGCGATGACCGGACCGCGCCAGACGACGGGGTCTTCCTCGTTCTCGACCAGCAGGTTGATGCTCATGACGTCAATTCCCATCCGGCTCTGGATGGGCCAGCAGCCCTTTTCGTCGGCCATGGCGCGGCCATGGATGCCGAACAGCTTCGGGATGGACGGGCCGGTGATGTCGGCGTCCAGAATGCCGCAGTGATAGCCGCGGCGAGCCATGGCGCAGGCCAGCAGTGCGCTGGTCATGCTCTTGCCGACGCCGCCCTTGCCGGATACGACGCCGATGACCTTTTTGACGCTGCTGTTGGGGTTGGGTGCGTCGTGCTTGGGTGCAGCATCGCGGGAAGAACATGCTGCTCCGCAGCTGGAGCAGTCATGGGTACATTCTTCGCTCATTCTCTCGTTGCGCACAGGCGGGACAGGCCGTAGCTGTGCGCTTCCTCCTTGTTTTTTAATGAAAAGGCGTTTCCGCCCTGGTGACTGTACCCTATCATACCATAAAACTAGGAAAGAAACAACCCACGGCCGCACTCAACTTTTTCATAGAGGTCTAAATCGCCCGCTCTGCCGCATACACTGAACCGGGAAGCCGGAACGAGGGAGGTGCGGTATGCGGCAGAGTTACCTGAAAAACGCAGCCCTCATGACCGGGGCGGACGTCCTGCTCCGGCTGGCCGGGATGGGACTGCGCATCTACCTCGCCAACGCCTTGGGCGGAGAAGGGATGGGATTGTATCAGCTGGTGCTGGCGGTCTATTCGCTTTTCGTCACGCTGGCGACAGCGGGCGTGTCGGTGGCCGCGACCCGTCTCATGGCCGAAGAGCTGAGCCGCAGTCCGGCTGAAGCCCGGGGGATGCTGACGCGGCTTCTTTCAGCAGGCGTTGGTCTGGGTGCGGTGGCGATGGCGGCACAGTTCGGGTTTGCCGGGCTTGCCGCGAAATGGTGGCTGGGGGATGTCCGGGCGGCAGATTCGCTCCGGGTGTCGGCGTTCGGACTTCCGTGGATGGCGGTCTCGGCCGTGCTTCGCGGCTTCTTCATCGCCCGGCGTCGGGTCGAGCCGAATGTCCTCAGCCAGTTGGGAGAGCAGACGGTTCGCATCAGCATCATCTGCTTCGCGCTGGAATGGGCGCAGAACCTCGACACGGGGTCAAAGTGCGCCGTCGTCATGCTGGCAACGGCGGTCAGTGAGGCCGTATCGACTAGCATCATGCTCCTGTTTTATCGGAAGGAGGCCGTTTCCTGCTTCGGCGGGGCAAAGGCGGTACGCCCGCAGGATCCTGCCCGGCGGCTCTGGGAGATCTTGTGGCCGGTGGAGGGCGGACGCTGTCTGTCCAGTGCGCTCCACACCGCTGAGAACATGCTCGTGCCCGCCTGCCTGACGGTCTGGCTTGCCGCGTCCGGTCTGGGCGACCGGGAAGAGGCCGTGACCCAATATGGTAATTTAAAAGGTATGGCACTGCCCCTGTTGACCTTTCCATTCGGTCTGCTGGGGAGTCTTTCGGTTCTGTTGATGCCTGAAATCACGCAGGCGCATATTCAGGGACAGACCCGCCGCTTGCAGGCTCTCGTCGACCGGATGCTCCGGCTGACCGGATATTTTTCCGCGCTGGGCGGTGCGCTGTTCTGGGTCTGGGGAACGCCGCTGGCATGGATGCTCTACCACAGCACCGAAGCCGGGGCATATCTTGAGATCCTCGGCCCGGCCATGCCGCTTCTCTGCTTGGAAAGTATGGTGGATGGTGCAATGAAGGGAGTCGGGGAGCAGCGGGCGGTGTTCCGGTACAGTGTGTGGGATTCCATCCTTCGTATCGGGGGCGTGATGCTCCTGCTTCCGCGTTTCGGAATGAAGGGCTTCCTCTTTGTTATCCTGCTGTCCAGCTGCTATACCTGCATTGCGAATACCAGCCGCCTTCTCCGCTGCTGTGAGATGCCGCCGCACCTTGTCCGGTGGCTGGGTTCGCCCGCATTGGCGGCTGTTCTTTCGGCGGTGGCCGGAAGCATCCTGCGGGAGGCTCTGTCTGTTCTGCCCGGCGATGTCCTCTGGGGACAGCTTGCGGCACTGGCTGTGGGCGGAACGGGAATGTGCCTTGTCTATCTCGTACTTGCATGGCCGATGGGTCTTGGGGAAGAGCTGAGGGCTGTTTTCCCGGGAAAAGCCCCAAAAAGACATGGAAAATGGATGAAAAACGCCGGGAATGCGGAATCTTCTGGACATAGGGGAGAGAAATGAGTATAATAGCAGAAGATATCATGGCGGAATAGGAGCTTTCGGGCAGATGCCCGCTCCACGCCGATGTCGAAATATGGATGCGGACATGCTCCGCGCCAGAACAAAAGAGGATTTTTTGTGAAAGAGAATCAAAAAACTGCACTGCGGATCTACGCACGCCGGGCGTTGCTGGTGGTGCTGGATGCGGCCATCGTCGCGTTCAGCTTCTACTTTGCACTTCTGCTTCGCGCAGATGGTGCGGGCAACGAGGAGATCTGGTGGCCGCATAATCTCAGCCTGTTGTATCACAACCTGCCGTGGATCGTGGCCGTTTATCTGGCCTGCTTCCTTGCGGGCGGGCTGTACTCGATTTTGTGGAAGTACGCAGGCGAGCGTGACCTGCTCCGTCTTGCCGGAACGATCGCCGCCTCGACAGTCATCGTCTATGCGGTCAACCGCCTGTGCATCCACGGTGTGCTGTTCAACTCGGCCAATGTCATGGCCTCGGTGTTCATCTTCCTGCTGGTGGGCGGAAGCCGTCTGGCATGGCGGCTCTTCCTGAACCATCCGCTGGGCGAACGTCTGCGCGGCAACGCGAACAAAGACCCCAACCGCCCGGTCATGATCGTCGGCGCAGGCGAAGCGGGCGCATGGGCCATCAATGTCTGCAAGACCAATCCGCTCTACGGCCACCCCATCGTGGCAGTGGACGATGACCCCAACAAGCTGGGACAGACCATCCACGGCGTTCCGGTCAAGGGAACACTGGAGCAGATCCCCGCCCTGTGCGAAAAGTACAGCATCCACAGCATCATCATTGCGATCCCGACCTTAAAGGGAAACCGCCTGAACCATGTCATCGACCTCTGCGTCTCGACCCACTGCGCGGTGCAGATTTTGAGCGACCCCCAGCTGGTGGGCGCAAATGCACCCCAGCAGGGCGCGTTCCGTGAGCTGAATACGGCTGACTTCCTCTCCCGTGAGGAGGTCACGCTGGACACCGCGAAAATTTCCGGATACCTGACGGGCAAGACCGTCCTCGTTACGGGCGGCGGCGGAAGCATCGGCAGTGAGCTGTGCCGTCAGGTGATGAAGTTTCATCCCGGCAAGCTGTTGATTTTCGATATCTACGAAAATTGCGCCTACGAGCTGCAGATGGAGCTTCAGCAGAAGTACGGCCGGGACATCCCGGTAACGGTATTGATTGGCTCTATCCGGGATAAAAAGCGTCTGGACGAGGTTTTTGAGGCGTATCACCCCACGGTGGTCTTTCATGCGGCCGCACACAAGCATGTGCCCCTGATGGAGGTCAGCCCGGCGGAGGCCGTCAAGAACAACGTCCTCGGCACAAAGAACCTTCTCGTCAGTGCCAGTGAGCACGGCGTGGAGCGTTTCGTTCAGCTTTCCACCGACAAGGCCGTCAACCCCACCAGCGTGATGGGCTGCACCAAGCGTATCTGCGAGATGCTCATCCAGACGTTCGCGGGCAATACCGAGATGAAGTGCGTTGCTGTCCGGTTCGGTAATGTGCTGGGCAGCCACGGCAGTGTCATTCCGCTGTTCGAGTCCCAAATCAAGAAGGGTGGTCCGGTCACCCTGACCGACCCCAACATCGAGCGTTACTTCATGACGATCCCCGAGGCTGCACAGCTGGTCTTGCAGGCGGGTGCATTAGCCGAAAGCGGCAGCATCTACGTTCTGGATATGGGCGAGCCGGTCAAAATTATGGATTTGGCAAAGCAGCTCATCCGCTTCTACGGCTATGAGCCGGGCGTGAATATGGACATCAAGATCGTCGGCCTTCGTCCGGGCGAAAAGCTCTACGAGGAGCTGATGATGGACGAGGAACAGGACAAGATGCGCCGCACCGAGCACAACAAGATTTTTGTTGCACCGCCCCGGAACATCGACCTTGCAGAGTTCTATGGGCAGCTGCAAGCACTGGCCGAAGC
>CAVJGY010000113.1:0-4759 GCA_963648915.1 Acutalibacteraceae bacterium
CGCGTCGCCCTCGACGGTGGGGTTCATCGCCATGATGACTTCCTTCACCTTATCGTCGCCCAGCCGTGCCAGAAGTTCCTTTACGGTCAGCTGTTCCGCTGAGACGCCGTTCATCGGGTCGAGCAGGCCGTGCAGGACGTGATATAGACCATTGTACTCTCGCGTCCGCTCAATTGCCATCACGTCACGGGGATGGTCGACCACGCAGATGGTCGATTTGTCCCGCTTGTCGCTTGCACAAATGTTGCAGACATCGGCGTCCGTGTAGTTCTGGCAGACCTTGCAGCGATGCAGCTTGACGTGAGCGTTTTGGATCGCGCCCGCCAGCGATGCGGCGTCTTCGTCCGACATGCTCATGACCTGATACGCCATGCGGGTCGCACTTTTGCGGCCAATGCCCGAAAATTTGCTCAGCTCTTCGATCAGCTTTTCGAGCGGGGCAGCAGTGTAATTCATTGCAGGCCCTCCGTCCGGCTTAGAGGCCGGGGATGTTCATGCCGCCGGTCAGCTTGCCCATCTCGGCCTCAGCGGTCTCGTCGACCTGCTTGACGGTGGCGTTGATGGCGGCAGCGACCAGATCTTCCAGCATCTCGATGTCGTCGGGGTCGACGGCCTCGGGCTTGATGTTGATGGACAGGACCTCGTGCTTGCCGTTCATCTTGACGGTGACCATCTCGCCGGAGGCACTGCCGGTGTACTCAGCAGCTTCCAGCTCGGCCTGCTTTGCCTTCATGTCCTCCTGCATTTTCTGAGCCTGACGCATCAGGGCGTTCATGTCGGGGCGGCCGAAGCCTGCGGGCATTCTTGCTTTCATAGTTGGGTTCTCCTTTTATTCATATTTATAGGCTTCCCCTTGAGAGGAAATTGTCGGGGAAGGCTTTATTGCTCTTTCCGGCGTTTTGCCGTGTCCTCGATCGTCACCTCAAGCCCCAGCTTTTCGAGGGCGTGAAGGGACTGTTCAGCGTTGGTGGTGGTTTTCTGTGCGGCCTTCGGTTCGTATGGGCCGATGGGCACTTTCACGCCCGAGACCTGCGCGATGAGCTGCTTGATGAGCCGCTGACTGTCCTTGTTGGCGCGGATGAAGTCCCGGAAGGTCTTTCCGCCGTCGATAAGAACGCGCGTCCCGTCGAAGTAGCCCTTCGACTTCTTGAGGTATGAGTAGAGCATCGGGTCTTTTTCCCGGAGCAGCTGGATGACCTCCGGCCACTGGGGGAACGGGTTGATGCCCGTCTCGGCTACTGTGCGGGGCTTGTTCAGCACCGGGTCGGCCTTGTGAACAGGTTCGGGGGCTTTCTCGGGCACGGGCGGCTCAGGCTGCGGCTCTGGAACGATGGGAGCAGCCGCCACACTGGACGGTTCGTCCCACGGCAGAGCACCCGAAGCGGCCTGTACGGGCGGTTCTTCGGGGAGCGGCGGCTCGTCCGGGATGGGCGGAAGCTCTTCGGCCACAGCAGGCGCGGGAGTCTCCGGAACAGAAGCCTTCGGCTCACTTGGCTCAGGCTGAGACACCTGCGGGGCAGGGGAGACAGCCTGCGGTTCGGGAGTCGGCGCAACGGGCGTACTCACGAAGGGCTGGACGGGTGCAGCGGCAAACGGCCGGGGCGTGTCCACCGGAGCGGAAGCAGCCGGGGCTGTCCGCACAGGAGCAGCTGCCAAAACGGGCTGCTGGGGCGGCTCAGACAGGGTGAAGAGGGCGAGCTCGAGTTCAATTCGCTGGTCGCTGCCGCGGGTCATGTGCTCGAGTGCGTTGCCCAGCGTCCGGATGGCACGAATCGCCTCCCGCTGACCCAGCTTCGGGCCTTTTTCGAGGTACTGCGCCTCTTCTTCCGGGGAAACGCCGGACAGCAGGGATTGTCCGCCCGGCAGAGCGGCCAACATCAAGGCGCGATAGTGGGCGATAAGCTCCTCGGTCAGACGCTTGACGTCCACCGACTGCTGACGCAACGCCGCCAGCTGAGCCAGAGCAGATGCACCGTCCTGCGCTTCGATAGCGTCCGAAATGTGGAACAGATAGCTCCGGTCGGTCACGCCCGCCATCCGGCGGACAACATCGGCGTCGATTTTAGAGGTCACGCCTGCACAGGTGTCCAGAATGGACAGCGCGTCACGAAGCGCACCGTCGGCAAGACGAGCGATCAGCTCTGCACCGTCGGAGGTCAGTTCCAGCTTTTCCTCGCCCGCAATATATTCCACTCGGCGGGCGATGTCCTCCGGGCCGATGCGGGTGAAATCATACCGCTGGCAGCGCGAAAGGATGGTGGCCGGGACTTTCTGAATCTCGGTCGTCGCGAGGATGAAGATGACATGTGCGGGCGGCTCTTCCAGCGTTTTGAGCAGGGCATTGAACGCCGCCGTCGACAGCATGTGTACCTCGTCGATGATATATATCTTATAATGGCAAGCACTGGGCGTGTAGGCCGTCTCGTCCCGCAGGTCGCGGATGTCGTCGACGCCGTTGTTGGACGCCGCGTCCATCTCGACCACATCGAGGATGCTGCCATTGTCGATGCCGCGACAAATTTCACATTCGCCGCAGGGGTCGCCGTTCTGGGGATGCAGGCAGTTGACTGCCTTTGCGAAAATTTTGGCGCAGGAGGTCTTGCCTGTGCCGCGCACGCCGGTGAACAGGTAGGCGTGGCCGACACGCCCGGCCGTGATCTGGTTCTTGAGGGCGGTCACGATGGCACGCTGGCCGACCACATCCTCGAACCGCTGCGGACGCCATTTGCGGTAGAGCGCACGATACATCTGCGTTCCCCCTTTCCTGAGAAATCGGACAAAGAAAAACGGACAGCGCAGGGAAGAAACTCCCCGGCTGCGTTCCTCGGCATACGGATGCAGGCTGACTGAAACGCACGAGCTCAGCCGCTTAAGGCTGCTTGGTTCCCCACCTGACCTGGTTCACAGCGAGCCCATCGTACAGGGCCCGCATCCGTATGCCGAACCACGCAGCAAACGCTGTCCGACAAGGCATACCTTTCGTATGCCAGAGTATTATACCATGTTTTTGGATAGAATGCAAGTGTGGGAAACAAAAAGACCCCCGCCAGTCTCCCGGCAGGGGTCAAAGGAACTAGATGTGAGTTACGATTCGCTCAAACTCAGGACTGGCAGGCAGTGATGAGGCTCATCTTGTAGACCTCGTCGGCGTTGCAGCCACGGGACAGGTCGTTGATGGGAGCGTTCAAGCCCTGCAGGATGGGGCCGTAAGCAGCATAGCCGCCCAAACGCTGAGCGATTTTATAGCCGATGTTGCCAGCCTCGATGCAGGGGAACACGAAGGTGTTAGCCTGACCTGCGACCTTGCTGCCCTTGCACTTGGTCTTTGCGACCTCGGGAGAGACAGCAGCGTCGAACTGCAGCTCGCCGTCGACAGCCAGCTCGGGATCCATCTCCTGAGCCTTGATGGTAGCATCGTGGCTCAGAGCGACCGTGCCGCCCTTGCCAGAGCCCTTGGTGGAGAAGCTCAGGAAAGCGACCTTCGGGTCGATGCCGAACAGCTTAGCGGTCTTAGCGGTCTCAACAGCGACCTCAGCCAGCTTTGCGGAAGCAGCGACCTTGACCTCGCCGGTAGCCTTGTCGACGGTATCGGTGTAATCAATGTTGACAGCGCAGTCGCCCATCGCGATGCGCTTCAGACCCTCTTCGCCGAAGTCACGGTCGAGGATGAAGCAGGAGCTCACCAGATGTGCGCCCTTCTTGGTCTTGACCAGCTGCAGAGCCGGACGGATGGTGTCGGCGGTGGAGTAAGTTGCACCACCCAGCAGGCAGTCAGCCTTGCCCATCTTGACCAGCATGGTGCCGAAGTAGTTGGACTTCTTCAGCAGAGCAGCGCACTCCTCGGGAGTCTGCTTGCCATTGCGCAGCTCGACCATGGTGTTGACCATCTCGTCGAAACCAGCGTAGTTCTCCGGATCAATGATCTCGGCAGCGGAAATATCAAAGTTGCCAGCAGCAGCGGCAGCCTTGCACTCTGCCTCGTTGCCGACCATAACGACCTTCAGCACGCCCTCAGCCAGCAGCTTGCTTGCGGCCTCCAGGATGCGAGGGTCATTGCCCTCGGTAAAAACGATCGTCTTGGGGTTCGCCTTCAGCTGTGCTACCAGCGGCGCAAACATATCAGCCATTGTGATTACCTCCGAAATTACTTTGCAATTTTTCCTTGGACACCACAGATGTGTCCTTCTTTTTTATTCTAGCACATAGTTTGAAAACTTCAAGACAAATCCGCAATTTTGTGGTATATTTTGTGGTAGAAATCCTTCGTATGATTGTGAAGAAATTGTCATTTTATTTGTGAGAGGATTAACAAAGTGATGAACTGGGAAACACTGCGTGCCGAGTGCCTTGGCTGCACCCGCTGCCCGCTGCACGAAACGAGAACGAACGTGGTCTTTGGACAGGGCGCGGAGAACGCCGAGGTGCTGTTCGTGGGCGAAGGTCCGGGACAGAACGAGGACGAGCAGGGACTTCCTTTCGTCGGGCGGAGCGGACAACTGCTGGACAAATACCTCTTTGCCATCGACCTTGACCGGAGCAAGAACTGCTATATCGCGAACATCGTCAAGTGCCGTCCGCCCCAGAACCGCGACCCGCTGCCTGCCGAGAGCGAGGCCTGTATGCCGTGGCTGCGGGAACAGTTCCGGCTGATGCGGCCGAAGATCGTGGTCTGTCTGGGACGCATCGCCGCCCAGCGGATGATCCGCTCGGACTTCTCGGTCACAAAGGAGCACGGCACGTTCATTGAGAAGAACGGTAT
>CAVJGY010000114.1:0-4757 GCA_963648915.1 Acutalibacteraceae bacterium
GCATTCGACGCTCGCAGATGGCAGCTGTTGTCACGATGAAATCGTAGAGAAACGGAGCATAAAGGGCTGAGAAAATTTTAATCCACACAAAAAGCCAGCGTTGCAGGGAAATTTCCGCCTGCAACGCTGGCTTTTTCGTTTATCGGTTTACTTCTTCACATCCAGCAAAATCGTGCCCTGCGGCGGATTCGCCTTGACTGCACCCGTGATGGGATGCGGCACATACAGCTCTTCCAGATAGGCGATGTCCTCCGGCGTCAGCTTGACGTCGAACGCACCCACGGCGTCGTCAAAATATTTTGCCTTGGTCGCGCCGATGATGGGCGAAGCGACACCCTTCGCCCACTCCCACGCGATGGCGATCTGGGACATCTTGCAATTGTGCTTTTCGGCCAGCTCATGGACGCGCTGCACGATCTTGATGTCGTATTCCTCCATCTTGTCGTACTTGCCGTGTGCGACCTTGTCCGTTCTGCCGCGCAGAGAATCCGACTCCCAGTTGGCGCGTGCCAGATGTCCGGCGGCCAGCGGGCTGTACGGCATCAAGGAGACGCCCATCTGCTGACAGATGGGGATCATCTCCCGCTCGTCCTCGCGGTAGAGCAGGTTGTAGTGGTTCTCCATTGCGGAGAAGGGTGTCCAGCCGTTGTCCCGTGCGGCCAGCTGCATATTATGGAACTGATAGCCGTACATCGCCGATGCACCCAGTGCGCGGACTTTGCCCGCCTTGACGAGGGAATCCAGCGTTTCCATCGTTTCCTCGATGGGGGTGTCATAGTCGAAGCGGTGGATGATATACAAGTCGAGATAATCCGTGCCGAGACGCTTCAGCGTGCCGTCGATCTCCCGCAGGATGGCCGCCTTCGAGAGACGTCCCTCGTTGAAGTAGACCTTCGATGCAATGACGACCTTGTCGCGGGGCACATTGTTCTTGAGGATCCGTCCCAGATACTCCTCGCTCGTGCCTGCCGAGTAGCTGTTGGCGGTGTCGAAGAAGTTGATGCCCAGCTCCAGCGCGTGCTGAACGACCTTCTCGCTCTCCGCCTCGTCCAGCGTCCAGTCGTGCATCGTGCCCGCCTTGCCGAAGCTCATACAGCCGACGCAGAGCTTGGACACCTCGATGTCCGTCTTGCCTAATTTGGTGTACTGCATAAACGCTTGTCCTCCTGTCTTTTTATAAGAAAAACGGCGCAGTTATCCCACGCCGTTTCCTGTTCTATATTACTGTTTCTTCCACCGACGGGCGATGCCCATACCGAGGGCATACGGGCCGGTGTGGACAGCGATGGTGCAGCCGATCTGCAGCAGGCCGACCTCGCACTTGCAGGCGGGGTACTTTGCGCGGAGAGCAGCACGGGTCTGCATCCACAGACGCTTGCCCTCTTCCTCGTCATAGCCGTAGCCGACCGTGATGCGGTAGTCGTCCGGATTGCCGCCGTGGGCGTCCAGATAGCCCATCAGCTGCTCCAGAGCCTTCTCAAAGCTCTTCTGACGGCCGCGTGCCACGCCGCCGGAGAAGATCTCACCGTCCTTGAACAAGATCATCGGCTTGATGCCGAGGATGTTCGCGGCACGACCCGTTGCCTTGCCGATGCGACCGCCCTTGATGAGGTAGTCGAGGTTGCCGACCGTAAAGAAGATCTGGTTGCTTGCCCGCTCTGCGCTGAGCCAAGTGACCGCCTCTTCCAGCGTGCAGCCCGCATCCCGGATGGCGACGGCATTCTCGACCGTGATGGCCTCGGTAACGGTCGCCGCACCGGAGTCCATGACCTCGATCTGTGCATCGGGATAATCCTCCAGCACCAGCTCCCGGGCATTCCGTGCACTGCCGACACAGCCGCTCATCTTGCCCGTAAAGCAGAGGCAGAGGGTCGGACGGCCTGCTTCGGCCTGCTTGCGGAACACAGCCTCGAAATCGTCGATGGAGGCAAGGCTGGTCTTGGGGTATGCTGAGGGATTATCGACCATGAACTGGTAAAAAGCCCGCACCGAGATCTCCTTGCCCTCCTTCTGGTAGTGTTCGCCGTCCAGAGAGACATAGAATGGCACAACCTCGATATTCAGTTGTTTTGCCGTTTCCGGCGTCAGGTCGCACGCGCTGTCAGTGATGATATCAAACATATGTGACGCTTCCTTTTCGATTACGGTCGGGCAGATTTCAGCTTAGACGTGATGGATGTATGCCTCACGCTCTGCGCCGACCGAGATGTAAGTGATCTTGCAGCCCACTGCCTTTTCGAGGTACTCGATGTAGTCCTGAGCCTCCTTCGGCAGGTCCTCCCACTTGCGGGCAGCGGTGATGTCGCAGTGCCAGCCGGGGAGATACTCGACGACCGGCTGTGCGGTGTCCAGAGCCTCGCCCATCGGGAAACGGGTGGTGGTCGTGCCGTCGGTCAGCTTGTAAGCAGTGACCATCGGGATCTTCTCCATGTAGTCCAGAACGTCCAGCAGGGTCAGAGCGACTTCATCGCAGCCCTGGCAGAACACACCGTAGCGGCTTGCAACGAGGTCGATAGGACCGACACGACGGGGACGGCCGGTGGCCGCACCGTACTCGTGGCCTGCCTCACGCAGGTCGTGCTTCTCTTCCTCGGTCATTGCCAGCTCTGCGGTGAACGGGCCGTCGCCGACGCAGGAGGAGTAAGCCTTCATAACGCCGATGGAGTTGTGCAGCTTGTGGCCCGGGATGCCTGCGCCGATGGGAGCGTATGCACCGATGACGTTGGAGGAGGTGGTGTAGGGGTAGATGCCGAAGTCGATATCACGCAGTGCGCCCAGCTGAGCCTCGAACAGGACCTTCTTGCCAGCGGCGTCTGCATCGGCCAAATACTGGCCGACATCGCAGATATAATCCTTGAAGATGGCGGCATACTTTTCCAGCCATGCCCACATCTCGTCGACGCTGATGGGAGCGGCGTTGTAGCTGCCTTCCATCACCAGATTCTTGGAATCGACCATCGTGATGAGACGCTTCTTCACAGCGTCATCCAGATGGAGCAGGTCGCCCATGCGGAGGGTCTTTTTCATGTACTTATCGCCGTAAGCGTAGGCGATGCCGCGCTTGGTCGAGCCGAACTGTGCGCCGGTCTTGGACAGACGAGCCTCTTCCAGACCGTCCTGATCGACATGATACGGCATGGTGATGGTCGCACGGTCGGAGATCTTCAGGTTTGCGGGGCTGATCTCGACACCCTGCTCCCGCAGCTTGTTGATCTCGCCGTCCAGATGATGCGGGTCGATGACCATACCGTTGCCCATAACGCAGACAACATTCGGACGCAGGATACCGGAGGGCAGCAGATTCAGCACGAATTTGCCGCGCTCGTTCTTGACGGTGTGGCCTGCATTGTTGCCGCCCTGATAGCGTGCAACGATGTCGTACTCCTGGCTGATCAGGTCGACCATGCGGCCTTTGCCCTCATCGCCCCAGTTGATACCCGTGATTGCAGTAAGCATAATAAATGACCTCTTTATGAATTTTCATAAGACAGCCTTTTCCGGACACCTTGCCCGGGATACGCCACCTTGGAAACGATTTTGCGCCGCGGGCTTCCGCCAGGAAACCACAACAGCTCTAGTATAGTATAGCACGCTTTCGGACACAAAAAAAGAGGAAAAGCCGTTTTTGTACGACTTTTCCGTTTTGGGCGGGTATTCCCGTTCAGTCCTTTTTTGCCAGCTTATGGATCGTGCCGTCCGGCTCTTTGACCTTGATATTGCTCAGCTGTGCGCGGAAGTTGGCCTTGACGTCGGCGAGGTATTCCTGACGGAGTGCCTGCTGCTCGGCTTTTTCGGCATCGGTCAGACCGGAGGTCTTGCTCTTGTGTGCCAGCTCGTTGATACGGGAAATTTTTTCAGGTGTCATGATGGTTCTCCTATTTTATCTCAAAGTATGCTATAATATGTTGCGTACATTTTATATAACCTCTCAGTCGAGCTTCGCTCGCCAGCTCTCCTAGCAGGAGAGCCTTTCGCAGCATGGACGGAGAGGTTCTTTATTCAGTATACCAAAGGATGAAATCTATGTCAAAACAGTTGAATTTTGCACAGCAGATGGACGAGGTGTTGAAAACTCTCTCCGGCACACGTCCGAAGCTGCTTCTTCACGCCTGCTGCGGGCCATGTTCCAGCGCGGTCCTCGAGCAGCTGTGCCAGTATTTTGAGATCACCGTTCTCTACTACAACCCGAACACTTGGCCTGCCGCCGAGTACCACCGCCGGGGCGAGGAGCTGGAACGGTTCGTTGCCGCCGCCCATCCGCTGGGCGTGACGGTCATCGAGGACCACTATGACCCGCAGGAGTTCTATTCTGCCGTCGCCGGACTGGAAAACGAGCCGGAGCGCGGAAGCCGCTGTACGGTCTGCTATCGGCTTCGGATGCGCCGCGCCGCCCAGTATGCCGCCGAACACGGCTTCGACTGGTTCACGACCACCCTCTCGATCAGCCCCCACAAAGACGCCGCCCGCATCAACCAGATCGGGCAGGAGCTTGAAACGGAGTTCGGCGTGAAGCATCTGCCCTCCGACTTCAAAAAGCACAACGGCTATCTCCGTTCACTCCAGCTCTCCGAGGAATACGGCCTCTACCGTCAGGACTATTGCGGCTGTGAGTTCAGCGCGAAGGCCCGGGGGATCACCGAATAAGTCAAAACCACCGGCTAAGCCGGTGGCTTGAGTAAGCCCTAGAAGGGCACCTTACTAGCAAAGCCCCTGCAAGGGGCCACGAGCAAGCATCTTTCATCTGCATTACTTGCCCC
>CAVJGY010000115.1:0-4745 GCA_963648915.1 Acutalibacteraceae bacterium
ACACAGAACTATGCTCGTTCATTCTCCCTTTCCAAAGAAGAGCTGAAAAATGCAACTCGCACTGAAAAAGAACACATCAATTATACAGACTCCGAAGTTTCCATAATCATACGAGAAATTGACAACGACCCTGTTATGGAAATTTTGTACATTCAGATGTACTCCGGATGGCGGCCAGACGAACTTCTTGCCATGAAAGTTCAGGATGTAAACCTCGACGAAAAATGGATGCACGGCGGCCTTAAAACGGAAGCCGGTATAGAACGCACCATTCCCATCCACTCAAAAATTCTTCCGTACATAGCTCGAAATTATAGAAAAGCTAAAGAAGCCGGAAGCGAATATCTATTTATGGCCGCTCCAACCAAAGGATATCATAAGACCTATTACACTTATCAGCATTATTATCGGCTTTACACAGCATCCCGCGATCGACTTGGTTTGAACCCACAGCATCGGCCGCATGATGGTCGAGTCTATTTTACCACCGCTGCCAAAAAAGCAGGAATTGATGAATACACTCTAAAACGTATCGTGGGGCATAAAATCAAAGATGTCACCGAGCGGTGCTATGTTAAGCGCGACCTAGAATGGCTTAGAAAAGAAATTGAGAAAATCAAATAAATCTTTTAGGCTTTGTGTAGGAGTGTGGTATCTGAATAATATAGGATTAGTATAGGAATTGTTGAGATTCCGGCACGTCGATTTCAATCCATTTGCGTTTAAAGCTCTCATTTTCTATCATTCTACATTCGTGGCATTCCTTACGATTCAGAGCCTTTTCAAGCACTTTTCTTTTCAGTTTTAAGCATTCTCTCCATCTGGCTGAAAAATATAACCTTTTCCCCAGACATTTTTCAGGTAGACAGGCTTCGCCGGGTCCGGCTCGATCTTGGCGCGCAGGTTATGGATATGTACCTGCACCGTCCGGACGTCACCGAGGCTGTCCTTGCCCCAGATCTTCTGATACAGCTCATTTGCCGTGAAAAAGGTGTTGGGATACCGCACGAAGAGAGTCAGGATGCGGTACTCCATATCAGCGAGATGGATGCTCTTCCCCTCCCGCTCGACGTTGTGGCTGTTGGCGTCCAGTGTGAATGCCGCGCAGTGATAGCCGTTGACGGACGGCTCGGCGGCGTCCATCTGCACCCGGCGGATGTTCGCCATGATGCGTGCCAGCAGTACCTTATTATGATAGGGCTTCGGGATGAAGTCATCTCCGCCCAGCTCCAACGCCTTGACGACGGTGTCGGTGTCGTCCAGACAGGAGGTGAAGATGATGGGGCAGTGATGCCAGCTGCGCAGACGTTGGCAGAGGTCGACGCCGTTGGTGTCCGGAAGCAGGATATCCATCAGGATGACATCGAACTTCTCGCGGGCATGGCTCAGCGCGTCGCCGCCCGTCTCCGCGCAGACGACCTCGAAATTCTGCTGACTCTCCAAAAAATAGCGTGTGGTGTCCCGGATCACCGGGTCATCCTCGACCAATAACACCCGTATCACTGGTTTGCTCTCCCCTTTTTCATCAAAATCTGATATACTAACCTATAGTATACCTTATTTTTCTTTAATTCACAACTGGTTTTCTGATTTGGGTGGTTTTATCATGCAGATATCCTTAAAAAAGAAATTTTTCCCCATCTTCGCACTTCTGCTGGCGGTGTTCATCGCGCTGTCCGGCATCTGGTTCAATTCCCGCTTCCCGACCCTGTCCAGCGGCGAGGCTCTGACCGAAGCTGCCGCCTCGGAGGGTGTGACCCTCATCGACTGGGAGCATCTCTCCGGGCAGGAGTGGCAGTTCGCTCTGCCCTCTTCGGACACCGACGAGCCGCTGATGCTCTGCTTCAACGGCACAAGCTCCGGCCGACCCATCGGGCTTTCTGCAGTCGATGCCTCCGGCGAGACCTACCGTCTTGAGCCGAGTCAGAGCCAGCCCATTTTCATCCGGGTCACCTGTGCCCGTGAGCCGCAGTGCTGGCTGATGACGGCTTCCCGTGCCGCCGACGGGCTGGAATTCCGCACCATGCTCCAGCTCATGACCCTGACCGCCTTTGTCACCATGTTCGCGGTCGTGCTGGCTTTGTTCTATTATAAGCGGCAGGCACAGCTTGGCTATTTTCTGCTCTATCTGGCCGTCCTTGTCTGCTGGGGCGTTTTCGTTTTCCTGTTCCCCGTCTCGGGAAGCTCTTGGCTCGGTCTGGCGATGCGGTTCTTCTTCTCGCTCACGGTCATGGCTCCCATCTGGCTGTCCGCCGGGCTGACCCAGACCCGCTTCTTCCCGGACAAAAAGCAGCATCTCTATGTTGTGGCTGTCAGCCTGCTCTATCTTGCGTGCAGTCTCAGCTCCAATGACTTTCTCCGTCAGACCTCCCTTGTCATCGGGATGCTCTACTGTCTGCTTTTGCTCATTCGTGCCTATCAGAACGGGCTGAACTCCGCACTGCTGCTTCTCCTTCCCGGTGCAGTCACAAGCGGACTTCGGGTCTGGGTGCTTTTCCCGGGAATGCGTCAGCCCTTCTTCGTCGAGTCCTTCTCGTTCTATCTCATCCGGTGCGCCCGCATTTTTGATTTGCCCTTTGCGCTGGGCGTCATGGTGTTCGTCTGCCGTCGGTTCGCGCTCCAATTCGACCGCACCGAGCAGTTGGCGCGGGAGCTTGATGAGCGTGTAAACGAGCGCACCCGCGCCCTGACCGAGGAAAGCGAAGCCCGCAAGAGCATGATGCTGAACATCTTCCACGACCTGCGCAGTCCGCTTTTTGCCGTCAGCAGCGGACTTGAAACACTGGAATCCGCACCCGAAGCTCTGCCTGCACTTCTGCCCGCGCTCCGTCAGCGGGTCGAGTTCCTCCGCCGCCTGACCGAGGATTTGTTCCTTGCGGCAAAGCTGGAACAAAAGCAAATTATGCTCAACGAGGACCGTGCCGCCCTCAACGAGGACACTGCCGCCGTCTGCACCGCCTGCCAGAGCGAGGCCGACAAGAAGGGCGTCCAGCTTCACGCTGATACGTCCGTATTTCTCCCAGTCTGGGGCGACAGCGTGCGTTTGGAGCAGATCGTTCAGAACCTCGTCACCAACGCCATCCACTATACGCCCGCTGGCGGCGACATCACCGTGACCTGCAAAGCGGAGGACGGGTTCGCCCTCGTCAGTGTGCAGGACACCGGATGCGGCATCGCACCGCAGGACCAAGCCGCCGTGTTCGACCGCTATTTCCACACCACCGCCAACACCAAGCACGACTCCACCGGGCTTGGCCTAACGATCGCGCAGGAACTTGCACACCTGCATCATGGTGAAATTACATTGGAAAGCGAGGTCGGCAAGGGCAGCTGCTTTACCTTGAAGCTGCCGCTGCTGGACATCGAATAAGCCGAAAGAAGCCTTGAACCGCAATACACGGTTCAAGGCTTCTTTCTTTAACTTATCACGAACGTCAATTCTGCGGTGGCAGCGCATTTGCCATCCACCCATGCGGAGGCCTTGCCAATACCGACCGACCCGCGCTGTTCGACCAGCTCACAGTGGAGGGTCAGCACATCGCCGGGCGTGACCTGCTTGCGGAAGCGGGCGTTTTTGATGCCGCCGAAAAGTGCCAGCTTGCCTTTATTTTCGGGCAGGCTCAGCGCGGCGACCGCCCCCGTCTGCGCCAGAGCTTCCAGAATCAGGACGCCCGGCATGACAGGCTGTCCGGGAAAGTGCCCGCAGAAGAATTCTTCGTTCCGGGTCACACATTTTCGGCCGATGGCCCACTGTCCCGGCTCATAGTCGAGGATGCGGTCGACCAGCGCAAACGGATACCGATGGGGCAGGATCTCTGAAATCTGCTCCGAGGTCAGGGCATTCGGGGTCTCCCGTGGGATACGCGGTTCTGCCATTGCTCAGCCCTCCCATTTCCGGAACACGAGGCAGGCGTTGTGCCCGCCAAAGCCCAGACTGTTGCTCAGCGCATAGTGCATCTCCATCGCGCGGCCTGTGTTCGGCACATAGTCCAAGTCACATTCCGGGTCAGGCTGTTCATAGTGGATGGTCGGCGGGGCAAAGCTGTCCCGGAGTGCCAGTGCCGTGAACACCGCCTCTACGCCTCCTGCACCGCCCAGCAGATGTCCGGTCATGCTCTTGGTGCTGACGACTGAAATTTTCTTCGCATGTTCGCCAAATACCGCATGAATGGCCGCCGTCTCACAGCTATCGTTCATGTGCGTGCCTGTGCCGTGGGCGTTGATGTGGTCGATCTGCTCCGGCTTTACGCCGCCATCTGCGAGAGCCTGCTTCATGCAGCCGATTGCGCCCACACCGCCGGGAGCGGGTGCAGTAAAGTGATAGGCATCGCAGTTTGCACCATAGCCGACCACCTCGGCGTAAATTTTCGCCCCGCGTGCCTGTGCGTGCTCGAGCTCTTCCAGCACCAGAATGCCGCTTCCCTCGCCCATCACAAAGCCGCCGCGCCGTGCATCAAAGGGCAGGCTGGCCGCGTCCGGGTCGGTGGCAGTCGAGAGAGCTTTCATGCTGGTGAAGCCGCCGATGCCCAGCGGACTGATGCAGCTTTCTGCACCGCCGCAGACCATGATCGGCTCGTAGCCGTCCCGGATGCGGTGGAAGGCATCGCCGACCGCATTCGTACCGCCTGCGCAGGCTGTGACCGGGCAGGTGCACATTCCCTTGAGACCGAACCGGATGGCGATCTGTGCCGCTGCCATATTTGCGATGGACATCGGCACAAAATAGGGGCTGACCTTCTCCATTC
>CAVJGY010000116.1:0-4741 GCA_963648915.1 Acutalibacteraceae bacterium
TTTGTGAGGAGGAGAACACAATGAAACTGATTCGTACCGAAGACGCGGCAGGGCAGGTGCTCTGCCACGATATCACCCAAATCATCCCCGGTGAGTTCAAGGGGGCAAAATTCCGCAAGGGACATATCGTCCAGCCGGAGGACATCCCCGTTCTGCTCTCCATCGGCAAAGAGAACCTCTACGTCTGGGAGAAAAAGCCCGGCATCCTCCACGAGGACGAAGCCGCCGCACTTCTCTATAAAGCGGCCGCTGGCAAGAACATCCACGGCACAGAACCGAAAGAGGGCAAGATCGAGCTGATCGCCGACTGCGACGGTCTGCTCAAAATCAACCGCGAAGCTCTGCTGGCCGTCAACCGTACCCCGCAGATGATGATCGCCACCATCCACGGTGACCTCCCCGTGAAAAAGGGTCAAAAGCTGGCCGGAACGCGCATCATCCCCCTCGTCATCGAGCAGGAAAAGATGGACGCGATGCAGGCGGCGGCAGGCAGTGAACCGATTCTGAATGTCCTGCCGATGCAGCCCAAGAAGTTCGCCGTCATCACCACGGGCAGTGAGGTCTTTAAGGGACGCATCGAGGACAAATTCACCCCGATTTTGGTAAGCAAGCTGGCCGAGTATGGCTGTGAGATGACCTTCCACAAGGTCTGCGACGACGACCCGGCGGGCATCACAGCCGCCATTCTGGAAGCCAAGGCCGCAGGCTGTGAGCTGATCTTCACGACGGGCGGCATGAGCGTCGACCCCGATGACCGCACCCCGCTCGCCATCAAGAACACGGGCGCAGACATCATCACCTATGGTGCTCCGGTCCTGCCGGGCGCAATGTTCCTCGTCAGCTATCTGGACGGCGTGCCCGTCTGTGGTCTGCCGGGCTGTGTGATGTACGCAAAGCGGACGATCTTCGATCTGCTCCTGCCCCGTCTGCTGGCGAATGACCCCATCACGGCCGAGGACATCGCCCGTCTGGGTGAGGGCGGCCTGTGCTTGGGTTGTGCTGAGTGTCATTGGCCGAACTGCGGGTTCGGGCACTGTTAAAAGATGGGGGAAGAGCAAATGAGCGAAACAAATCTGACCCATTTTGATGCCGCTGGAAACGCCGTGATGGTCGACGTGAGCGAAAAGCAGGTCACCTTCCGGGAGGCCACCGCCCACGGCATTATTACGATGAACGCCGAGGCTTTCGCCGCCGTCGAGAGCGGCACAGTGAAAAAAGGCGATGTGCTGGGCGTGGCACGCATTGCAGGCATCATGGCGACCAAGCGCACCAGCGAACTGATCCCTCTCTGCCACCCGCTCCCGCTGACAAAGGTGAGCGTGGACTTCAAGCTCCTGCCCGAGCGACAGGCCGTGGAAGCCCTGTGTACGGTCAAAACGGCTGGCGTCACAGGCGTCGAGATGGAAGCCCTGACGGGCGTTTCCACCGCACTTCTGACGATCTACGATATGTGTAAGGCCGTGGACAAGGGGATGGAGCTCGGCGAGATCCATCTGGTCGAAAAGACGGGCGGCAAGAGCGGCCACTATATCCGGGCGGAGGGCGGCTATGTTTGATTCCACCCAGCGCAATATTCATTATCTGCGCCTGTCCGTCACCGACCTGTGCAACCTGCGCTGCCGCTACTGTATGCCGGACGGCGTGGAAAAGCTGGAACGGGAGGCCGTTCTGACCTATGAAGAATTCCTGCGTCTGGCCGCGCTGTTCGCCCGGTGCGGCATCGACACGGTGCGCGTCACGGGCGGCGAGCCGTTGGTGCGGAAAGGTGTGGAACATCTGGTGGCCGGGCTGAAAGCCGTCCCCGGTATCCGCAAGGTCACCATGACGACCAACGGCATTTTGCTGAAGCAGCAGCTTCCCGCCCTGCTGGACGCGGGACTGGACAGCGTGAACATCAGCTTGGACACCTTGGACTCAGAAGTGTTCCGGCGCATCACCGCCCGGGACGAGTTTTCCCATGTGATGGAGGGCATCCACGCCGCACTGGAAAGCGGCATCCCGGTCAAGTTGAACTGTGTGCCGCAGGTCGGTGTGAACGAGGGCGAGCTGGAAAATCTTGCCGCCCTCGCACAGGAACACCCGTTGCAGGTGCGTTTCATCGAGATGATGCCCATCGGCTACGGTGCGGCGATGCCCTGCATCTCCGGCCCGGAGCTGCGGGAGCGTTTTGCCCGCCGCTGGCCGGAGTTCGCACCGCTGCCCGCCGAGAAAAGCACAGCCTTCGGCGACGGCCCGGCGGTGTATTATACCGTTCCCGGCTGGAAGGGAAGCGTCGGCTTTATCGCGGCCGTCCATGGCAAATTCTGCGCCAGCTGCAACCGGGTGCGGCTGACAAGTCAGGGCTTTCTGCGTCCCTGTCTCGCCAGCGAAGCCGGATGCGACCTGCGGGAGCTGCTTCGGGGCGGTGCGTCCGACGAAGAGCTGTTGCAGGCCATCCGGACGACCATCTGGGAAAAGCCCCGGGAACACCATTTTGGAGACAATTCCATGCCCGCGACCCGCGGCATGTACCGAATCGGAGGATAAAGTTCTATGGGAAAAATTCTGGCAATCTGCACCAGCCCCAAGCGCGGCACGGTCAAGACCGAAGTGCCCAGCGCGGTACTGACCCCGGAATGGGGCATCCTGAGCGACGCCCACGGCGGAAACTGGCATCGTCAGGTCAGCCTGCTGAGTGCGGAGAAAATTGAGGATTTCCGGAAAAAGATCTGGGTCGACTACGGCGCATTCGGCGAGAACCTCGTCATTGAGGGCTTCGACTTCCGGAATCTGCCCGTCACCAGCCGCTTCGCCATCGGCGATGTGGTTCTGGAAATGACCCAGATCGGCAAGGAATGCCACAACGATTGTGTCATCAAACAGCAGACGGGTGAGTGCATCATGCCCCGTGAGGGCGTGTTTGCCCGGGTGCTGAAGGGCGGCGAGATCCACGTCGGCGACGAAGTGACCCTTCTGCCCCCGCTGGAAAACCCGCCCCTCCGCGCCGCCGTCATCACCCTGTCCGACAAGGGAAGCCGGGGCGAACGGGAAGACAAGAGCGGCCCGCTCATTGTAGAGATGCTCACCGCCGCGGGCTATGTGGTGGAGGAGACGCTGCTCCTGCCGGACGAGGCCAAGGCTCTGAAAGCCCAGCTCATCCGTCTGGCAGACGGCCGTCAGGTGAACCTCATCCTCACCACGGGCGGCACGGGCTTCTCGCCCCGGGACATCACCCCGGAGGCGACCTATGCGGTGGCCGACCGCAACGCCCCCGGCATCGCCGAGGCCATGCGGTATCACAGCCTGAGCATCACGCCGCGCGGAATGCTCAGCCGGGCGGCAAGCGTCCTGCGCGGAAAGACGCTCATCGTCAATCTGCCGGGCAGCCCCAAGGCCGTGAAGGAAAATCTGGAGTACATCCTGCCCAGTCTCGAGCACGGCGTCCGCATCGCCGCCGGACTGGACGGCGAGTGTGCCCGCAAGTAACAAGCTGTCCTCACTCCGCAGGGCGGGGTGTGAACATAGAGGGAATTTTACACAAAGAACAAGGAGTAAAACTATGAAATCCAATCTGATCTCTCGCCGCAGCTTTCTGGCTGCAGCCGGTGTTGCCGGCGCATCTGTCGCTCTGACCGCCTGCGGCGGCTCTGCAAGCAGCACGGCTTCTTCTGCCGCTTCTTCGGAAGCTGCAAGCTCTGAGGCTGCATCCAGCACCGCAGCAGGCGAAAGCGTTGAGCTGATCGTCTTTGCCGCAGCATCTCTGACCGAGACCCTGAACGCCATCGCCGAGACCTATTCTGCCGAGAACCCGGGCGTGACTTTCAGCTTCAACTTCGATTCCTCCGGAACGCTCAAGACCCAGATCCAGGAGGGCGCAGACTGCGACCTGTTCATCTCGGCAGGCCAGAAGCAGATGAACCAGCTGGACATCACCGCTTCCGCTGACGTGAACACCGAGGGTCTGGACTTCGTGGACAGCGACAGCCGCGTCGACCTGCTGGAAAACAAGGTCGTCCTGTGCGTGCCGGAGGGCAACGACAAGGGCATCGACAGCTTTGATGCTCTGGCCGAGCACCTCAAGGCCGAGGACGTCCTCTTCTGCATGGGCAACAGCGACGTGCCCGTGGGCCAGTACACCCAGAAGATCCTCGCCTACTACGACCTCGACGAGGCTGCACTGGCTGCTGCTGGTGTCATCACCTACGGCTCGAACGTCAAGGAAGTCACCACGCAGGTCAGCGAGGCCAGCGTTGATGCAGGCGTCGTCTACTGCACCGATGCTTACAGCGCAGGCCTGACCCCTGTCGACGAGGCCACCAAGGAGATGTGCGGTCAGGTCATCTATCCCGCCGCTGTGCTGAAGAACGCTCCCAATGCGGACGCTGCCAAGGCATTCCTCGCTTATCTGCAGACCGAGGAGGCAGGCAAGGTGTTCGAGGGCGTCGGCTTCACCGCAATGTAAGCCCATCCCGCAATTTTACGGCAGCTCTCCCGGAAGGGGGAGCTGTTATTGTAATGGTAGAGAGGTATCATTTATGGATTGGTATCCCTTATGGAACAGCCTGCGCATCGCGCTCATCAGCTGCGCGGCGGTGTTCTTCCTTGGCATTTTTGCCGCCTATTATATCGCCAAGCTGCCCCGCACCGTTAAGGGTGTGCTGGACGTCATCCTCACCCTGCCGATGGTGCTGCCGCCGACGGTTGTGGGCTACTTTTTGCTGCTGCTCTTCGGCGCAAAGCGGCCGCTGGGCATCTTCTTCAT
>CAVJGY010000117.1:0-4723 GCA_963648915.1 Acutalibacteraceae bacterium
ACTCGGTCTCGCCGATGCGGTGGACAGCCTTCAGGAAGTTGCCGTCAGCCAGCTTGACGATGTTCGCCTTGGTGATGGCGGTCACGTTGTGCTTGCCGTTCTTGCGGGCATACTCGAAAGCAGCGCGGGCGATGCGCTCGCTGCCCTGGGTAGTCTGGACCTTGAAGTCGATCGCGAGGTCATCGTTGACCTGAATGCCCTTGTTGCCCCAGATGTACTCGCCCTCGATGTTCTCACGGAAGAAGCACCAGTCGATGTTCTTCTCGGGGATCTTGATGGGACGGACAGCGGCGAACAGTTCCAGACTGCGGCGGAGCAGGCTGTTTGCGGAGACCATGTTGGGCATCGGGGTGCCGTCCGGGAATTTTTCACCGGCACGAGGAGTGGTGAAGGGTCCCTTGATGAGGACGTTGCACTCCTTGCAGGCAGCCAGAACGTCCTCGGGCAGGCTCTCGCCCAGCTCGACGCGACGCTCGAAGGTCATACCCTCGATGATGCGGATCTTGACCTTGCCGCTTGCCAGCTCGGGGGCAAGCAGGTCCTTCAGAACGCGGAGTGCCTGCTCCATGATGAGCGGGCCGATGCCGTCGCCGGGCATCACGCCGATGGTGATGGTGTCCAGCTTAGAGAAGTCGGTCACCTCCTGATCGGCCTTCATCCGCTCGATGCGGACGAAATCGCTGCGGATCAGTTCTGCCAGCTTTTCCTGTGCGGCCTTGATCTGCTCTTCCTGAACTGCGGTCATTGCGGTCGTTGCCATAGTAAATACCTCCTGAAATCATCTATCATTTCTCGGGACTTCGTTCATCCCGCTCTCTTTTGTACCTTTATTGTAGCAGTCGGAAGTATTATTGTAAAATATGGTTTTCTTTGGATTACCCATTCGTTTTTTGCATACTTCGCTTCAAAATCGCCAAAATTCTCGATTTTAACAAAGTTTCTTGGGCAGATTCCACAAATTCGAAGGCCGTTTCTTGCTGTCATGCACCGGATGACATGATGTGTATTCGCAACTTGAATAATTTCTTCACAAACCTCTCAATAAACCTCTCCGTCTGCTTCGCAGACAGCTCTCCTAATAGGAGAGCCTTTGGCATAAAATTGAACTTTCCGGCAATAAAAAGCCTCTCCTATGTAGGAGAGGTGGATTTGCGAAGCAAAGA
This sequence comes from Acutalibacteraceae bacterium, assembly GCA_963648915.1. Classification (GTDB taxonomy): domain Bacteria; phylum Bacillota; class Clostridia; order Oscillospirales; family Ruminococcaceae; genus Faecalibacterium. Next base: position 1,164 of record CAVJGY010000117.1, read on the forward strand.
CGGAGAGGTTTACTCTTTTCTAAACGGGTCGCTCTCCCCCGACTTTGCCTGATAGAATTCCAGCAGGAGCGACAGAAGATACTGTTCCGCCTTGGTGCGGTAATGTCCCTTGCGGAAGGCCGCAAGGACGTTCCACATGACGGGCGGGTTCGAGATGGAGTAGGTTTTCACCGCCACGCACCCGGTGTGCATCTTGACGACCTTGTCCGGCATCATGGCAAGGCCGACCTTGGCAGCGGCCACACGAAGAACGAGCGCGTTGCTGTCGCACTCGAACACGATCTTCGGCTCAAAGCCGTACTGCTTAAAGATGCGTTCGCACATCCGGCGGCTGCCGTGGCCGGGGGTCAGCGTCACAAAGGGCTTGTCCCGCAGCTGTGCAAAGTCCACTGTCTTACTGAAACCGTCCAAGCACTGTTCCCGGCTCAGAACGCCGTCACCGCAGACCAACAGGAACTCCTCCGGCCCGAGAACCATCGTGTCGATGAGGTCGTTGGATTCCAGCGTCGTCTGGTCGGGGAAAACGACCAGATCGACCTTTCCCTTCAGCAGTGCATCCTCGAGATAGGCGGAATCCTGCTCGCAGGTGCGGATCTCGACCCCGGGATAGCGTGCCTTGAACTTCGGCAGCACCGCCGGGAGGGTGTAGGCCGCACGCTGGCTGGAGCAGCCGATGGTGATCCGGCCGCTGGAACAGTCGTTGATGTCCCGCAGCTGACGGCCGAGGTCGGTGCTCAGTTCGAGAATTTTTTTCGCCGTCTCGTAGTACTGCTGTCCGGCAAAGGTCAGGCTCAGCGGGCGGCTGGTACGGTCGAGCAGAAGCGTGCCCGCCTCTTCCTCCACGGCCGCAATGCTCCGGCTGAGGGACGGCTGTGAAATATACAACTGCTGTGCTGCTTTCGTGATGCTGTGGCACTCTGCAACTGCCACAAAATACCGCATCTGATCCAGATCCATCGGTTCTTTCACTCCATTCACAGGTTTGATTTTGATTTTATTATATCGGATACGGTCGGATTCTGCAAGGCCGTGAAAGCGTGGCAAAGCCGGACATCCCAGCGGGATGCCCGGCCTTGTCTTATGATTGCAGAAGGTTTTCCAGAGGATAGCGTTTTAAATGCGGCTTATAGCCAGAACGAGAACACGAAGGAAGCGATGATCAGAACGATCGCGCCGCCCAGACGGGAAGACAGCTGTGCGTAAGCCATCAGATCCATGCGCTTGGCTGCACCGAGGCAGGCCAGGTCGCCCGAACCGCCGCGGTTTGCCATGCACAGGCCAGCAGTCAGAGCGGTATCGACGGGATAGAAGCCGACCAGATAGCCCACAACACCCGAGCCGATGACTGCGCCGACGACGATGGCAAGTGCCATTGCGACGTTGCCCGGAGTCATGACGCTGAACAGTTCTGCGATGTCGAAGTCTGCGCCCATGCCAACCATGATGACCATGCCGAGCGCGGTGCTCATGAAGCTCTGCAGCCGCTTTGCACCTGCACGGACGCCCTCCGGGATGATGCCGGAAGCAGCGAGGATGACAACGAAGATGATCATGTAAGCGTAAGCGTGGATGGATGCACCTGCGATCTTGGGCAGGATGACCTTGCTCATCAGGCGGCCAACACCGTAGCAGCCCAGCGTCAGGACCAGTGCGCCCAGCTCGTCCTGCATGGTGCAGGTGACCTTCTTGTCGTCGCGGGCAATGTGCTCACCGCCGCGGACGATGGTCTTTTTATCGCCGGTCAGTGCGGGGAACTTCTCGCCCAGCGTGTTCAGCAGAGCCGAACCGACGATGGCGAAGATATTGCCGATGGTCAGAATGATGATCGCGAAGCCGTAGAAGTTTGCCGCCGGGTCGCCGGTGACCGTCTCGTAAATGTTGCTCAGTGGAACAGCACCCGCGCCGTTGCCGCCGCCCATGATTGGCAGAACGTACTTCATGATGGTGATCTTCGGCTCAACGCCTACTGCCAGACCGACCAGAACGCCCAACACTGCGGCCATTGCCAGACCGCCCAGAATGGACGGGATGTAGCCCACAAAGCTCTTGAGCAGGATGTCCTTGTCCAGTGCCAGCACCGAACCTGCGATCAGGAAGATGATGTAGACCTCCAACAGGTTGACGTCATCGCCCGAGATGACACGGTTGATATCGTCCAGCGTCTTTTCGGGGATGACATTGAAGAATTTCAGCAGCGCAGTGCCGAAGAACGCCATCAGCAGACCGCCGCCGATGTAGTTGTTCCAGATGGGGAGCCACTCGCCCAGCTCGTATAGGACGACGCCCAGACCAAACGCCGAGCAGAGCGTACCTGCCAGACTGCTGGACTGGATGCCCAGCGCGATGCAGGCGATGCTGATCGCCACAACACACAACGCCTGCCACCACGGAAGTCCTCCCAGTTTCAGCGTTTTTTTCGCTTCGATTTCACTTGGCATAAAATTTCCTCCTTGAAAGAGCCGCCCACTCTGCGCAATCGGGGGTAGCTCTCAGTTCGACATTTCTTTGACGATTTCAAGCCCGGCTTTTGTTGGTTTTATTCTAGCATCCTTTCGTCTGTTTTTAAAATGCCGAATCGGGTATGTCTTTTATGCGGCATTTGCATAACACCGCTTGAAGTATCCCAGCTTTTGTGAAATCTGTCACAAAAGCCATCCGGTTTCTTGGCGGCTATTCCCGAAAGAACTTGTCCCTTTCCCGATGCCCCTTCCACAGAATGTCAAAAACGCATAATCATCTTGCAGGGAACGCATGGCCCAAGCTTGATTTGCCCCGGCGAGTCTTTTATACTATATATCAAAAGAGATCTTACGAGGTGAATTCCATGAATCAAGAGCTTCTGGCCTCGCTCATCGAGCAGCTGCGGGAATTTTCGACCCCCGAGCTGTGCGATGGCTGTGCCGAATTCCACACGATGGACTATCAGATAAAGCCCTTCCTTTCCGACCAAAAGATCGTTGGCCCGGCCCTGACCGTAGACGTTCCGGAGGACGACGGCGGCTTCATCCCCACCGCCATCGAAGCGTTGCAGCCCGGGCAGGTGCTCGTCATTGCGGCCAAGGGCTGGCTGAAAAGCAGCTATTGGGGCGACCATCGAAGCCTCTGCGCCCGGATGAAGAGGGCCGAGGGCATCGTCATCGACGGTTTATTCCGGGACTTGGAGGGCTGCCGGGAGGTCGGTGTCCCCATCTATGCCCGAGGTGTGACGCCCGGCTCGGCCAAGAAGAAAAATCAGGGACAGCTGAACGTCCCCGTTCTCTGCGGCGGCGTGACCGTCAACCCCGGGGACATCATCGTGGGCGACTGCAACGGCGTGTTGGTGCTTGCGCCGGACGACATCCCGGTCGTGCTGGAAAAGACCCGTCGGAAGGTCGCCGCTCAGAAGTATACCATCGGCCTGATGCAGGAGACGGGACAGGTCATCCCCCGCATCCTCTGGCCGGACAAAAACAAATAAATCAGATCAAAGTTCAAGGAGTTTTTTATGCGCGAATGTACGGAAACCTTCTGCCCCATCGACCATATTTCCATTGATGTGGCGGACATCAACGCCTCTGCAC
>CAVJGY010000118.1:0-4699 GCA_963648915.1 Acutalibacteraceae bacterium
CCTTTTCTCCTGAACAGGCGGTATCCTGCGGCATTTACCGCAGGAACCTTTGCCTTGATTATGTCATATCTGTTCAGGTTTGGCAAGCGCTCACACAGGAGAGCTTTACATCAGTCCCAGCGTGGTAGGCAGCCACTCGCTCAGAGCAGGGATGTAAGTGACCAGCATCAGGGAGATGAAGATGGCCACGAAGAAGGGGACCAAGTTCTTCATCACGTTCTCGAGGCGCTGCTTTGCCAGCGAGCAGCCCACGAACAGGACGTTGCCAACAGGAGGGGTGATGGTGCCGACTGCCAGATTCATGACCATCATAACACCGAACTGCACATCGCTCATGCCGAAGGTGCGGACGATGGGCAGGAAGATCGGGGTGAAGATCAGCAGAGCCGGTGCCATATCCATAAAGGTGCCGACGATCAGCAGGAAGATGTTCAGGATGAGCAGCAGGACGTACTTGTTGTCGGAGATGCCCAGAACCATCTTGCTGATGGCAGCGGGCAGGCCGGTGAAGCTCAGAACAAAGCTCAGGACAGAAGATGCACCGATGATCAGCATGACAACGGTGGTCATGTTTGCAGTCTGCACCAGAATACGGGGCATATCCTTCAGGTCGATGGACTTGTAGATGAAAACTGACAGGATAAAGGCATAAGCAACAGCCACAGCGGAGGCTTCCGTGGGGCTGAACACACCGGACAGGATGCCGCCGATGATAATGACGATGAGCAGCAGGCTGGGGATGGCGCGCCAGATGGTGTTCAAGGTCTCGCTGGCACTCAGCTTCTGAGCCTTGTCGCCCTTACGGACATAACCGTATTTCTTTGCGATGAAATAACCAACGACCATGCAGGCGGCAGTCCAGAGCAGACCGGGAATCCATCCGGCCATAAACAGGGTTGCAACGGAAGTGCCGCCACTTGCGGTGGAGTAGACGATAAATGCGGTCGTGGGAGGGATCAGCTGGCCGACCGGAGCGGTGGCCACATTCATGGCAGCGGAGAAACCTTCGTCATAGCCTTCCTCTTTTTCCATAGGGAGCATGACACCGCCGATGGCGGTAGCAGCTGCGATACCAGAACCAGAAATAGAACCGAACATTGCGTTGCCAGCGGCGTTGGTCAGAGCCAGCGCACCGGGCACCCGCCGCAGAACCAGCATGGCTAAGTCAACCAATCGGTGCGCGATGCCGCCGTTGCTCATCAGCAGACCGGCTAAGATAAAGAACGGAACGGCGATCAGCGAAAGACTATCAATGCCCGCGATGACTTTCTGGGCGGAAACGAACATACCGAATTGCGGGGTAAGGAAAGCGGTGATGGTGATAAATGCAGATGCAACGATGCTGTACGAAACAGGTACGCTGAACATCAGCAGCAGCGCGAAGCTGACCACCAGAAGGATAGCGGCTTGCAGTTCCATTTAAGCGACCTCCTTGTCTTTATCCCGGAAGAGATGATACAGATTATTCAGGCTGTAAAGAATCATCAGCGCACCGCCGATGGGAATGCAGGCGTAGTAGCACTCCATGGGCAGCTTCATAGCCGCCGAAATCTGACCGTGGGCGTTCATCGTGACGGAGATGCCACCTGCCACAAAGACCGCAGCACTCAGTGCCAGAACAACGAACTCTACAAAGATCTGGGTGCGGCGCTGACCGGCGGGTTCAAACTCCTTGACCAGCAGGTCGATAGCCAGATGCTGCTTGGCACCGTAGGCATACGGCGCACCCAGCATAGTCAACCAAATCAGTGCGAAACGCAGGATTTCTTCGGTGTATTTGCTGGGATTGCCCAGTACGAAGCGGGTAATGACCTGCCAGCAGCAGACAACGACCATCGCCGCAACCATAAAGGCGAGAACAGAGCTTAAAATCTTATTCAGTACTTTCATTTGTCTGTATCCTCCGCATAGCTCTGGATATCATCGTACAGCTTCTGGTAGGACTCGCCTTTTGCAAGGAAGTTCTGGTGGATAGGCTGCACAGCTTCGATAAACGGAGTCTTGTCGATGTCACGGTAAACGTGTACGCCGTAGCTCTCCGCCTCGGTCATGGCATCGTCCATCATCTGATTATACTTCTGTACGAAGTTGTCATTCAGCTTGCTGAAGCATTCCAGCAGATAGTCCTGCTGCTCCTTGGAGAGCTTGTTCCAGACCTTCGTGCTGATGATGTAGATGTCAGGGGTGTACTGATGCTCGGTGTAGGTGTAGGACTTGACGATTTCCTCATGCTTGTCGACGGTCAGAGCCAGCTCGGTGTTCTCTGCACCGTCCACGATGCCCTGCTGCAAAGAGGTGTACGTTTCGCTTGCGGACATGGGAACGGGAGAACCGCCCATAGCTTCAATCATATCCATGGAAGTGGAGCTGACCATGGAACGGATCTTCTTGCCTTTCAGAACTTCGGGAGAAGTCACTGCAATATCGTCTTTCAGATAAAAGTTGCGCGCACCATTGCAATAATATCCGATTGCGATATAGCCTGCATCCTCCGTGGCGTTGAACAGCTCACGAATGACCTGACTGTTTGCCATTGCGTTGTAGTAGTGTTCCTGCCCTTTGAACAGGTACGGCAGAGAGAAGATGGTGTAGCGGTCATCGAACTGGCCCAGCGTATTTGCGCTGATTTTTGCCATGTCCAGAACACCGGCCTGCACCAACTCGACCATGGCCGTTTCAGAACCCAGAACACCACTAGGATAGATGGAAACTTCCATGTTCATGCTCTCATCTTCGGCCACCAGATCGGACAGATACGCGATCGTGCCGCCGATCTCGGAATCGCCCGCCTGACCGTGCGCCAGCCGGAGCTGGATCTTGTCACTGCCAATGCTGCCGTTTACCTTGAAAAAGGTGGAAATTCCGATTCCCAGCAGCACGACGACAATGACGGTCAACAAGATTTTTGATGTCTTTTTCATTGTCATTCCTCCTAAATGATTTGCTCGTTCGGTGCGACTTTCTGGTTACAATTATACAGCCTTTGGGTCCAGCTTTCTCGCAAAGAATTGCGAATGAAGCCAAAAATTCAAACGATATTGCGCTTGTGTTGTATACATTTTTGCGCTTTTCTCTATTGTTTTGTTGAAATAGACAATATTTTTGCCGTTTTTCTACATACAAATAATTTTTTAGATCAATTCGTCCGCTTTTTCTGCGCAATATTGTTTGAGCGCAAACAGAAAAAGCCACCCGTAGTTTGTTACGGATGGCTCTTGACAGTTTTCTTTTATAAAATGTTGCCGCTCAGTCCAGCCGGAACACCTGCTCCAGCTTGGGCTGTGCGCCGGTCACGGGGTCCATTTCCAGTTCCAGAATGTCCTTCATGTACTCGTTCCAGCGGTCAACCACCGGGCTTTCGGCCTGCACCTTTTCGGCGTAGGCCACACCCTTTTCACACTCATAGTAGCCGAACAGTTCATCGTTGCAGTAAAAGATGCTGTAATTGCAGATACCGGCATCTTTCAGCACCTTGACCATCTCCGGCCAGATCTCCGCGTGACGTTTCTGGTATTCGGCCTTGCAGCCGGGTTTAATGCGGCCTTTCCATGCCATGTGTTCCATGTTCTGCTCCTTAGTCGAGGAAGTTCTCGTTCAGGGTCACGCCGAAGTCACGGGCGATGGCGCGCAGGTCGTCGTCCGTGATGGTCTGACGAATCAGACCGCCGCCCATGCTCAGCACCTTGACGTAAATTTCGGCACTCTTCTCGATGGTGTGAGCCAGACCGAAGGTGATGTCGAAGTCCGGGCCGGAAGCAAACAGGCCGTGCTGTGCCCAGATCGCTGCCTGATAAGTCTTCATCAGCTCGCTGGTCGCCATGGCGATATCTGCGCCACCGGGCACCATCCACGGGCAGACACCTACGCCCTCCGGGAACACCACCGGGCACTCGGTAGCACTCTGCCACAGGGCACGGGTGAAGTCGCGGTCGGTCAGGGGCAGGATATAGGTCAGTGCAATGACGTTGGTAGCATGGCAGTGATAAATGACACGGTTTGCGCCGTTGGTCGCTGCCTTGCGGACGCTGTGGTTCATGAAGTGGCTGGGGAACTCGCTGGTGGGCTTTGCACCATCTTCCAGCCCCCAGACGATGCGCCAGCTGTCGCCCTTGTCGTTGATCTCCACGATACCGATGCTGTGGACGGGGTTCAGTTCCACGTTGCGGAAGAACTTGCCGGAACCGGTGGTGATGAAGTACTCACCAGCCAGATTGTCGGCCTGCACGCCCATGTTCACCCACTCGCGGGGCTGTGCGTTGAAGAAGGGGCGGCACTCGGCCACTTCCTCGTCCTTCATGCGATAGGTCAGGTTGCCGCCGTTGCGCTCGTGCCAGCCCTGAAGCCAGCCATCGTTGCACATCCGCATAAAGCCTTTTACGATCTCAACATCCAGAATTCCCATGATAAATACCTCTCTTTTCTTCTTCAAACTTAATTATCGGGTGATGATGTCCACAGGAACATCGAAGATTTTTGCCACTTTCAGAATGGTGTCGATGTGACGGCCCGTTGCCGCAGCCATGTGATGAGTGGGGCCAGCCTCGCTCCAACGGTTGCAGAACTCCCGTGCGCCGCAGGTGAAGCGGGTGCGCATATTGGTGTCGCCAAAGGTGAAGATGGGGCCGGGTTCGTTGACCCCCTCAGCCACCACGAACTTGAAGTGACCGTCCTTATCCTGCGTGATGCCCAGATAGGTCAC
>CAVJGY010000119.1:0-4687 GCA_963648915.1 Acutalibacteraceae bacterium
GCGATTGCGCCGGATCAGTGGTATAGTGAAGCTGATAAAAGCAGAAAATTCAAATGCAAGAGGGTCAAAATGAAAAAGCTTTTTTCAGTAATAGTAATTGCCATGTTTGCTTTTTTGCTAGTGTCATGCAGTTCCACGTTTGACGGCAGCCGGACGGGAAATGATAGCGAGTTTATCATGGATTATAAGGTGTTCAATACAACGGACACGCAGGATCTAACCGTTGAAGCCGGAGATACGATCCATGCAAAAATCGTGATTGAGGGTGGGCAGTTATCATTCAAAATTCAAAAAGATGAGGATGCTCCCATTTGTGAAAGTGTCGATAGTTCTTCGTCGGATGAGTTTGATGTTGCAATCGAAGAGAGTGGAACATACACAGTTACGGTAACAGGCGCAAAAGCAAAGGGAAGTGTCAGCTTTACAGTAGAAAGCGGTCAATAACGATTTGTCAGGTCATTACATCCTGATAGCACATAAAAATAAGCGCAGATACGAGTGCTCATGAACACTCGTATCTGCGCTTTTATCATACCAGAAAGCGAACGCTTAATTCTCCGCCAGATTTCCGGTATAGAGCTGATAATACTTGCCCTTCTTGGCGATCAGTTCATCGTGGCTGCCACGCTCGATGATGCGTCCCTGCTCGAGAACGACGATGCAGTCGGCGTTCCGGACCGTGGACAGGCGGTGGGCGATGACGAAGGAGGTGCGGCCATACATCAGGCCGTCCATGCCGCGCTGGACAAGAGCCTCGGTGCGGGTATCGATGGAGGAGGTCGCCTCGTCCAGAATCAGCACCGGGGGGTCTGCAACGGCGGCACGGGCAATGGCGAGCAGCTGACGCTGACCCTGCGAGAGGTTCGCGCCGTCGCCCGTCAGCATGGTATTATAGCCGTCGGGGAGACGCTGGATGAAGCCGTCCGCGTTGGCGAGACGAGCCGCTGCGATGCACTCCTCATCCGAGGCATCCAGACGGCCATAGCGGATGTTCTCGAGGACAGTGCCCGTGAACAGGTGGGTGTCCTGCAGAACGATGCCCAGAGAACGGCGGAGGTCGGCCTTTTTGATCTTGCTGATGTTGATGCTGTCGTACCGAATCTTGCCGTCCGAGATGTCATAGAAGCGGTTGATGAGGTTGGTGATGGTGGTCTTACCTGCACCCGTCGAGCCGACGAATGCAATTTTCTGACCCGGACGGCCGTACAGATTGATGTCGTGGAGGACGGTCTTTTCGGGCACATAGCCGAAATCGACATCTGTGAAGGTGATGTCACCCTCCAGTTTGTGATAGGTGGTCGTGCCGTCGTGGTGGGGGTGCTTCCATGCCCAGATGCCGGTGCGCTCTTCGGTCTCAACGAGGTTGTCGTCCCGGTCATATTTGGCGTTGACGAGGGTGACGTAGCCCTCGTCCGTCTCGCTCGGCTCGTCCATCATCTTAAAGATGCGCTCTGCACCTGCCAAGGCCATGATGATACTGTTCGCCTGCATGGACACCTGACTGATGGGCATGTTGAAGCTCTTGTTCAGGGAGAGGAAGGCGACGACCGTGCCGAGGGTCATGCCGCCGACATTGCCGACGGCCATCGCTGCACCGACGAGGGCGCAGACAGCATAGCTGACATTGCCCAGCTGTGCGGTGACGGGCATGATGATGTTCGCGAAGCTGTTGGCCTTGTTCGCGCTCTCCTTGAGCTTGTTGTTCAGCTCACGGAAGCCGGCCAGAGCCTTCTGCTCGTGGGTAAAGACCTTGACGACCTTCTGACCCTCCATCATCTCCTCGATGTAGCCGTTCACCTTGCCGAGGTCGCGCTGCTGGTCGATGAAGTACTTGCCGCTCATGCCCGTGATCTTCTTGGTGCAGAAGAGCATCAGGGCGACCATTACCATGGTGACGACGGTCAGGGGCAGGCTCATCATGCACATGCTGGCAAAGACCGACACGATGGTGATGGCACTGGAGACCAGCTGGGGAATGCTCTGGCTGAGCATCTGGCGCAGGGTGTCGACGTCATTGGTGTAGACCGACATGATGTCGCCGTGCGGGTGGGAATCGAAATACTTGATGGGCAGGCTCTCCATGTGGGTGAAGAGCTGGGTGCGCAGATTGCGCAGTGTGCCCTGCGTGACGTTTACCATTATGCGGGCGTTCAGCCAAGCGGCCAGAATGCCGACGACGTAGATGCAGCCGACCCGGAACAGTGCGCCTGCGAGAGGTGCGAAGTCGGGATTCTGCTGCTGGGTCATGGGGACGATGTAATCGTCAATGAGCTTTTGCAGGAAGAGGCTCGCCTGAACATTTGCCAGCGCACTGACGACGATGCAGACCAGAACGAGGATGCAGTGGGGCAGATAGTGCCTGAACACCTCGTTCATGATGCGCTTGAGCAGCTTGCCCGGATTTTCAACCTTCGGACGCGGACGGCCTGCACCACGCGGGCCGGGGCCTTGAACTACCTTTGCCTGAGCCATTACTGCTCACCTCCCTGCTTGTCGAAGTCGCCGCCGCCCTGTGTCTGGCTGTTGTAGACTTCCTGATAGATTTGATTGCTCTTCAGCAGCTCCTCGTGCGTGCCAAGGCCGTTGATCTTGCCGTCATCCAGAACAAGGATGCGGTCGGCGTCCTGCACCGAGGAGATGCGCTGTGCGATGATGATTTTGGTCGTGCCGGGAATCTCCTCCCGGAATGCTTTCCGAATTTTTGCGTCGGTGGCCGTATCGACTGCGCTGGTCGAGTCGTCCAGAATCAGGACTTTCGGCTTGCGCAGGAGGGCGCGGGCAATCGTCAAACGCTGCTTCTGACCGCCCGAAACATTCGAGCCGCCCTGCTCGATCCATGTATTGTACTTGTCGGGGAAACGCTCGATGAATTCATCCGCACAGGCCAGCTTTGCGACCCGGATGCACTCTTCCTCGCTGGCGTTTTCGTCGCCCCAGCGCAGGTTGTCGAGGATGGTGCCGGAGAACAGGACGTTCTTCTGCAGCACCATCGAGACCTCCCGGCGGAGAACGTCGAGGTTGTAGTTCCGGACGTCCACGCCGCCGACACTCACTGTGCCGCTCTCGGCGTCGTACAGACGAGGAATCAGCTGTACCAGACTGGATTTCGCACTGCCTGTGCCGCCGATGATGCCCAGCGTCTCGCCGGGCTTGATTTCAAATGTAATGTCGTTCAGGACGGGCTGACCCGTGCCGTGCTTGTACTTGAAGGTAACATGGTCGAATTTAATAGAACCATCGGCAACAGTGCTGACAGGCTGTTTTGCCGGGGGAAGGTCGGTCGTCTCGTCCAGAACCTCGACGATACGCTTGGCCGATGCCGCCGACATCGAGATCATGACGAACGCCATGCTCAGCATCATCAGAGCCATCAGGATGTTCATGATGTAGCCGAACAGTGCGTTCAGCTGTCCAGTGGTGATCGCACCCGCCAGAACGTAGTGTGCACCGAACCAGCTCAGGGCGAGGTTACAGCCGTAAACGGCGGTCAGCATGGCCGGGTTGTTGAAACTCAGGCGGCTTTCTGCATTGACGAACTGGTTGTACAGACCCTCGCAGGCCTTGGTGTACTTCTCGTTCTCAAAGCCCTCACGGACGAAGCTCTTGACGACGCGGATGGCCGAGACGTTCTCCTGCACCGAGGCGTTCAGGTTGTCGTAGTTCTTGAACACCCGGTCGAAAATTTTGAAGGTGGGGATCATGATGGACGCCAGCACAGCGACCAGAAACGCCACAGCGATAACAAAAATCAGGGCCAGCGGGCCACCGATGCTGAACGCCATGATGAGGGCGAAAACCAGATGCACCGGGGCACGCACACACATGCGTTCGATCATCTGGAAAGAGTTCTGGACATTGGTGACGTCGGTCGTCATGCGGGTCACAAGGCCGGCCGTCGAGAACTTGTCGATGTTGGAGAAGGAGTAGTGCTGGATGTTCTCATACATCGCATCGCGCAGGTTTCCGGCAAAGCCCGTCGAAGCTTTGGCCGCGTACTTTCCGGCCAGCACGCCCAGCAGAAGGGCAATGGCGGCCACAAGGAAGGTCAGCAGGCCGTACTTGACGATGGCGTTCATGTCGCTCTTCTCGATGCCCTGGTCGATGATGAAGGCCATCAAAGTGGGCAGCAGAATGTCCATGATCGCTTCCAATGCGGAAAAGAGAGGTGTCAAAATCGCGGCGCGCTTGTACTCGCCCAGATGTGACACAAGCTTTTTGATCATCGGGATATCCTCCTATCGTTTTGGATTTTTGAAATAGTTTGCAGCTGAACAATTCTATACCAAACAATTAAATTGTCAAGCAACTTCATGAAAAATTCACGTCTTACTGCAGGCCGTCCTTGAGCTTGTTCAGCAGGCGGAGCAGCTCGGCCCGCTCCTCGGGGGTCAGCAGGGTATTCACGCATTCCTCGGTCTGGTGGAAGGAGAGGATGGTCTTTTCGTGGAGCTGGATGCCCTGCTCGGTCAGGACGAGCTGCTTGAGCCGGGCGTCCTGCGGCACGCTCTGCCGCTCGATGTAGCCCTTTTTCTCCATCAATTGCAGGATGTTCGTCACGGTGGAGCGGGTGATGGAGAATTCCCGCTCGATGTCCCGCTGAAACACGGGGGTGTCGGTGTGGTAGTACAGGTAACTGAGGATCCACCCGTGCATCGGGGTCACGTCCTCAACGTGGTTGAGTCGGCTG
>CAVJGY010000120.1:0-3092 GCA_963648915.1 Acutalibacteraceae bacterium
GTGCAAAACAGGCGTTGGTGGTGATGGGGATATGCTTTGGCACGACCTTGCGCAGTTCGTCGATCTCAAACTGGATATAATTGGTCGTGGACTGCTCCGCCCAGCGGTGGAAGTCCAGCAGATAGCCAGGGTTGTACCAGTTGTAGCTGTACAGCTGTCCCACCGGGGGAGTAACTTGCTCCCAATCACTGATCTCGCCGCTCCACACGTCCGCGCCCCAAGCGTGATTCAGAGCCTCCAGACTGCCGTGACGAGCTTTCAGATACGCGCGGAATTTTCCGGCACAGACCGGGCAGCAGCAGTGGTTCGCACCCAGCTCGTTGTCGATCTGCCATGCAATGACGTGCGGATTTTTCGCATACCGCTTTGTCATCTCACCGATGATGCGGGCGGCATATTTCCGGAAGAGCGGGCTTTCCATACAGCGGTGGCCGCGTAGTCCGGTCGCGGTGCGCGTGCCGTCCCGCTCCACTGAAAGCGTCTCCGGGTAGTTGCGGTAGAGCCAAAGCGGTGCGCAGTTGGTGGGCGTTCCCAGAATGATTTCAATGCCCGCATCGCCCAGCATCTCAATAATATCGTCCAGCCATCCGAAGTCGAAATGCCCCTCGGCAGGCTCCATCAGACCCCACGCAAACTCCGCGATACGGACGGTGGTAACGCCCGTTTTTTTCATGAGGGCGATGTCCTTCGCCCAGCTGGAATGCTCCCAGTGTTCGGGGTAATAATCAACACCGATACGAATCATAGATTTTCCTCACAGCTTCACAACGACCTTGTCGTCCGTCACCGAAATCAGCGTACCCTCTGCGGTCTGCTCTGCACTGTCGGCCTCCGCCTTGGTGTTGACGAACAGGATCTTCGCGTTCTTATACTCGCCGTCGAGGGTCACGGTCAGGGTGTCACCCTCACGGATGGTCTTGACCGTCAGCACCTTTTCGCCCTTGCTGTTGCAGATGACGCGCTCCGCATCGGTGACGTTGTACAGGCAGAGGGTCACGCCGTCGGTATAGTCGTAGACCGGGCCTTCCTTGTGCGCACCAACAGGCAAAATCGTGTTTTCGCGCACGAATAGCGGCAGAGAGAAGAAATCATACTGTTCCTTCTTCCAAGTGTTGCCGACTTCCTCCTTGCCGGAGAGCAGATGGGTCCACTTGCCCGCAGGCAGATAGTACTCCACAAAACCGTCCTCGCGCAGGACCGGAGCGACCAGCAGAGCGTCGCCCAGCATATACTGACGGTCGAGGTCGTCACAAGCCGGGTCGCCCGCAAATTCGGCCATCATAGCGCGCATCATGGGCACACCGGTCTCGTGGGCTTCCACGGCTTTGGTGTAGAGATAGGGCATCAGGGTGTCTTTCAGTTCGGAGAAACTGCGGCAGACATCGACAGCCTCGTTGCCGAAGAGCCAAGGCACACGATAGGAGTTCGAGCCATGCAGACGGCTGTGGCTGGACAACAGACCGAACGCCAGCCAACGCTTATAAACGTGGTCGGGTGCAGTCCCCTCAAAGCCGCCCATATCGTGACTCCAGAAGCCAAAGCCGCACAGACCAAGGCTCAGACCGCCGCGGATGCTCTCGGCCATCGAAACATACGTCGAGTTGCAGTCGCCGCCCCAGTGCACCGGGAATTTCTGACCGCCCACGGTCGCACTGCGGGCAAACAGGCAGGCTTCCTCTTTGCCGCGCTCCTCGGCGATGGTCTCCCAGACGATTTTATTATAAAGGTAGGTGTAATAGTTGTGCATCCGCACCGGGTCAGAGCCGTCGAACCACTTCACGTCGGTGGGGATACGCTCGCCGAAGTCGGTCTTGAACACATCCACGCCCTGACGCAGCAGACGGCGGAGCTGCTCCTTGTACCATGCCACGCAGTCGGGGTTGGTGAAGTCGTAGATGGAGCAGCCGGCCTGCCATGCGTCCCACTGCCAGACATCGCCGTTCGGCCGCTTGAGCAGATAGCCCTTTTCAGCGCAGTAATCCCAGACCGGAGACTTCTGACCGAGGTAGGGGTTGATCCAGACGCAGACCTTCAGGCCGCGCGCATGGATGCGGGAGAGCAGACCCTCGACGTCCGGGAACATGTTTTCATCCCACTCGAAACTGCACCACTCGTTTTCCTTGAGCCAGAAGCAGTCAAAATGGAACACCGACAGCGGAATGTGCCGTTCTGCCATCCCGTCGATGAAGCTGGTGACGGTCTTTTCGTCGTAACTGGTGGTGAAGGAGCTGGACAGCCACAGACCAAACGTCCATGCCGGGGGCAGAGCCGGACGGCCGGACAGGGCGGTGTAGTTCTTGATGACCGCCTTCGGGCTTCCGCCGCCGATCACCATGTAATCCAGCTTTTCGCCCGGAACACTGAATTCGACACGGGCGACATGCTCGGTCGCCACCTCAAAGCTGACTGGGCCGGAATCGTTCACCAGCACGCCATAGCCACGGTTGGTGAGGTAGAACGGGATGTTCTTGTAGCTGATCTCGCTTGCCGTGCCGCCGTCCTCGTTCCAGATGTCCACGACCTGACCGTTCTTGACAAAGTTGGTGAACCGCTCGCCCAGACCGTAGACCTTTTCGCCCACGTCCAGCTCCAGCTGAGCACGGAGGAACGGACCTTCCGGCGTCTCCATATAGCTCAGCATGGATGTGCCATAGCGGTCGCCGATGCCAGTAATGCGCTCGCCTTTATAGTAGTAGTTGAAGGTCGCCGGGTTCTTGCCGATGACAAGGCTGGTGTCAGCAGAACGGATGATGATCTTGTCCTCCATTTCCTCATAGTCCAGCGGGGTCGCGTCAATCGCCAGATCAAAGGCAGGCATTTTTGCGCCCGTACCCTTATAGTGTACCGTCTGCATCCGGATGACATCCGGCTTCGGGGTGGTAACGGTCACGAACAGAGCCGGGCCATCCAAGCAACGCTCGTCCTGCTTATAGCCGACACAGAACAGAGACATTGCGGTCTTGTCCTCGTTGAAACGCACCTGCCGCACCTGCTGGCAGTGAGATGCTTTGACACCGGGCTTGAGAACCCATTCACCTACATTGAATTTCATATCTTTTTCTCCTTATAATATCAAAAGTGCTTCATCTGAA
>CAVJGY010000120.1:3102-4676 GCA_963648915.1 Acutalibacteraceae bacterium
GACCGTCCGCTGGGGTGGGACCCTGTTGCCGTAGGCAATAGGGCGGGCGATGGAATGGCCCGAATCGTGTCCGAAGAGAAAGCTCCCAGACTGGCCGCTTTCGCTGCACCCTTACTCCTCTGAGATATCTTCGTAAATGCCGTTTTCTTTCTCGATTTTCTTGAGTGCTGGGGTGATGACGCCGCTGATGGTCAGGATAAAGACCACCGGCCCGAACACCCGCCCCAGCAGTACCAGAACGCTGTTGACCGTGAAGAAGAACAAGAACTCGATGGCAAGCAGGCCGATGATAATAAACGTCCGCTGCCAGTAGACCCGTACCATCCGCCGGGCATTCCGCAGGGTGATAGGCACGGTCTGGGCATAGCGGGCTTCCAGCGGGAAGGTGTAGAGGGCGTGCAACGCTACCACAAACACCAGCAGAACGGCCAGCAGCAGAAAGCCGATCGGGTTTCCGTCCATGACCTCAAACAGCTGCCACGCCATCCACGCGCTGTACAGAGCCACGCCTGCCAGCAACGTATAGATGATGCCATGTTTCCAGTTCTGCTTGAAGCCCTCCCAGTATTCGGCGGTGACGGCCACATAGTCGTCCTCGTCGTAGGTCATTTTGAGGGCGACCCGGTAGGCCGCGATCAGGGATGCCCCGATCGTCACCACTGGGATACAGCCCACCCAGAACCAGAAGCTCAGCAGGACAACATTCACCGCCTGCGTCAGCCCGCGCATCAGGCCGCTCTGCATACTCAGAATACCGGAACTTTTCCCGTTCGACTCGTTCATTGTTCTTCTCCTTCGGGGTGTGTTTTTTTACAGGGTGATCTTCAGGGTGTGCTCCCCTGCTGTCAGCTTCGGCAGACGCGCAGTGCAGGGGTTGCCGTCCAGCACATACTGAGTGTCCGCAGTGGAACGGAAATGGCCGTCCTTTCCGGTGATGTCCACATGGAGCTGCACACCGTTGCGGTTCATGGTGTAGGCCATGTCCTCGCCGCCTGCCAGCAGCGGTGCAAAGGCAAGGCCGTCCTCGCTGTCCTCAATGCCCAGCAGCTCGAAGAGAGCCAGCGTCAGCCAGCTTGCCGTACCGGACAGCATCGGGCCGATGTTCTCGCCCGTCTCGCTGTTGTTGTACTGCGTGCAGAAACGGGGGTTGCCCTTGGTGATGTAGGGGGTGTCCATCGTCGTATAGGGCAGGGTCTTGCCGATCATGAACCATGCCAGATCAAGCAGACGCTTTGCCAGCTGCTCGTCCTTGACCCACTTCGCCGCCTTGAGCATCGCGGCGGTGCTCATCATGGCCGCGTGTTTGAACACACCGCCGTTCTCACGGTCGCCGGGATAGTACAGACCCGTCGCCGTGTTGCAGCCCAGACGCTCGTACTGCACCAGCGTGCAGAGACGAAGTCCGGCGTTGGTTTTCAGGTTCTTCTCTACAACATCCAGCATGGTGGCGATCTGCTCTTCGGTCGCAACGCCAGCAAGAATCGACCAGCCGAAGCTGTTCAGGAAGTAGGTGCCATCCACCGCCGGGTCTACGCTCAGACCGTCGTGACCTGCGCCGAGGTAGGTATAACCGC
>CAVJGY010000121.1:0-4552 GCA_963648915.1 Acutalibacteraceae bacterium
TGCATAGTCAAAGCCACCAAATCCTGCCGGATTCGACGGAAGATAACCAACACAAAGTACGCTTCCTTCCGGGAGAGTACCATCCTTTACAGCCTTTTCAAAAACCGCCGTAGCAGCTTCATCCCGTCCTGCGGAATATTCACCATCAATGCCATATGTTCCTGTTGCAGCAGCATACATCTGGCTTGCAACGCTGCTGAGCTTACGGCTATATACGACACCGGAGCTATATCCGTCGCCACTTGCCTGATTCGTCAAATTATCATATGCTTGGCAAACTGTGTCATTCTCAAACACAGCATCCGGATCGGTAGTATCCGTTTTGCATCCTGCCAGGACGGTCAAGGCCATCACGCCGATCAGGGCGACGGCCAGAAGTCGTTTGAACAGTTTCATTCTTGCTGCCCTCCTTAAAAAAGGTCATATTTCTGTATTTTTCTCATTACTTGCTGCTAAGCCAAGTTAAGCATACCCAATTTCTGGTGGGATGTCAATGGGGAGAACGCACAAAAAATGTCGAGAAATTTTTCCGGCAGAAGGGGTGTCCCTTCTCAGTAATCCTTCTCGCAGCCCAGCAGGGCTTTCATGTACGCAAACGTCCGCTCCTGCCCGATGTCCCGCACCATTTTCAGCAGCTTTTCCAGCAGAGCGCGTGTCTCCGGGTGGAGCAGATAGTGATCCTTGCTGTTTTCGTAGTAGTTCCACGCCGCCGCATCGGTGTACTTGTCGCCCAGATAGATCTGGCTGGCCGCGACCCGGTCGCAGACCATCTCACAGACATACCGGAGCGGGATCTTCATCCCGGTCAGGCCGGATTTGGTGGTGCTGTAGTCGATCCAGTATTCCAGATGATGCTTGTTCCGACCCTTGTGGTGCAGCCATGCCGAGGTATAGCCCTTGGCCTCTCGCTCCGCCTCATTGGGGCTGTGGTCGCCCTGATAATAGATGCAGCCCGGGATGAACTCGGTCGGGCTGTACTTGCTCAGGTCGTGGGCAAGACCCTGCTCATAGAGTCCGCATTCAAAGCAATACTTCATCACCAGCAGCTTATGCCGGGTGATGGTCTCAAAGTGGCCTTTGATGTTCATACGCGAAACCTCACCGTCACAGTTCCCTCTTTCAGCCCGCGCAGGTCGTCGCTCTCGGAGAAGTCCTCCCGGTCGCGGGTCAGGTTGGGATTATAATAGGGATCATCCAGAATATTCTCTTTGCCGTGGATGCGATAGAGCCGCTGCTGCTCGGACGCGAACCGCGCCGCCTTTGCAGGGTCTTTCTCGTCTCCGCCCCGGCTCTTGCTCTCGTAGTGGGTCAGCTCGGCGTAGGGCGTCCAGACGATGCGATAGCCCGCATCCCGCACCCGGAGGCAGAAATCCACGTCGTTGAAGGCGACCGCGAATTCTTCATCCAGACCGCCGACCTCATCCCAGACGCTCGTTTTCACCAGCAGACAGGCACCCGTCACAGCCGAGAAGTCCTGCACCGTTGCGGCACGGAAGAGATAGCCGCTTCCGCCCCGCTTCTTGTACTTGTGGCTGTGTCCGGCGTAGCCGCCCAGACCTGTGATGACGCCCGCGTGTTGGAGGGTGTCGTCCGGATAGTAGAGCATCGCGCCGCAGATGGCCGCACCGCCGGGATGGGCGCACTGCCGCAGAAGCTCGGTCAGCCAGTCGCCGTTGATGACCTCAACGTCGTTGTTCAGAAGGAGCAGATACTCCCCGCTGGCAAATTTCCGGCCAAAGTTGTTGATGCCCGAGAAGTTGAAGCCCTTTTCGGGGTACTTCACGACCTTCAAGCCGTCGTACCGTTGTTCTGCCTTCTGGTAATATTCAAAGGTCTTGGGGTCAGTCGAGTTGTTCTCGACCACGATGACCTCGTAGTTGTCCCACTCGGTCTTTGTCCAGATGCTATGCAGGCACTTTTCGAGGTCGTCCGTGTGGTCCTTGTTGGGAATGAGGATGCTGACCTTCGGGTCGCCCTCGATTTTCCACTTCACCCGGTAGGTACTGGGGAAAAGTCCATCCTCCACCGTTCCCTCCCGGCCGGTGCGGGTCAGATGACCGCGCAGGGCGTTCTTGGCAGCCTCGGCGACATAGGGTTTGGCCTCTGTACCGCCGGAGGTCGAGCCGGAATGGACACGCCAGTAATAGAGCACCTGCGGGACATGGGCCGCACCGCCCACCTTCTCGATGAGACGGAGGAAGAGGTCGTGGTCCTGACTTCCGTCGCACTCGGGGCGTTCACCGCCGACAGCCTCATACAGCTCCCGCCGGAACACCGCCAGATGGCAGATGTAGTTGCAGCAAAGGAGATAATCCGGCGCGTAGTCCGGCTTGAAATGCGCCACCGTCGGCCGCTGGATGCTCTTGGAGAAGAGGGCTTCATCGCTGTACAGGAAGCCGTCCGGCTTGCCCTGCTGACGAAGCATCTGAATCGCCTTTCCCATCGCGTACATCGCATGAGGGGCCAAGATATCGTCATGGTCGGCCAGTGCGAGGTATTCCCCTGTCGCCAGCGTTTCGGCGGCGTTAGTGTTCGCCGCAATGCCCTTGTTCTCGACTTTTTTATATACGATACGTTGATTTTTTTGTTGATATTCCCGGACGATTTTTTCGACCTCCGGATGCTCTGCATCCGAGGCATCGGCAAGGCAGAGCTGACCGTTGGGTGCAGTCTGGTTCACGAAGGAGTCCAGAAATTCCCGCAGGTATTTTTCTGGGGTGTTATACAGCGGCGTCAGGATGCTGATGGTCGGCAGGCCGCAGGTTTCCGCCGTCTTTCCTGCCATCTCTGCCCTCTGTGCCTCCAGAACTTTTTTCGCCGGGAGGTAGCGTGCTTTCTTGCCGAAGAAGCGGCGTTTGACGAAGCCCGCGCCCCGCACCAGCATCGTCCCAAGACCTTCATCCTTTGTCAGCTGGACGGCATAGCCCAGCAGCTCTTTTGCGCGTTTTACTCGTAGATTCATGCGTTACGCCTCACCGCGCTGGACGGTCTTGTATGCGTTGCAGACCGTCTCAGTATCGCCATTCATCTTGAGGCGGCCATGACTCAGCCATGCGACCTTACTGCACATCCGCTCGATCTGCTCGATGGAGTGGGAGACGAGGATGACCGTCGTGCCGCCTGCCATCAGCTCCTTCATCCGCTTCTCGCACTTCTGCTGGAAGAGGAAGTCGCCCACCGACAGCACCTCATCGGCGATGAGGATGTCGGGCTTAGTGATGGTCGCGATCGCAAAGCCGATACGCGCCACCATGCCGGAGGAGTAGTTTTTCAGCGGGACATCGAGGAAGTTCTGCAGTTCGCTGAACTCCACGATCTCGTCGAACTTTTCATCGAGGTATTTGGGCGAGAAGCCCAGCACCGTACCGTTCAGGTAGATGTTCTCCCGGGCGGTCAGGTCCATGTCGAAGCCTGCACCCAGCTCGATGAGGGGCGCGATGGTGCCGTTGACCGTCACCTTGCCCTTGGTGGGCTTGTACACGCCCGCGATGGTTTTCAGCAGGGTGGATTTGCCCGAACCGTTCAGGCCGACCAGACCGTAAAAGTCGCCGGGCATGATGTCGAGGCTGACGTCCCGCAGGGCGTAAAACTCGTCGTACTGCAAGCGTCCCTGCACCATCGCAAGAAGATATTCCTTCAGGCTCTCGTGCTTTTCGGTGGAGAGGTTGAAGCACATCGAAATATTGTCGATTTTGATGATCGGTTCCATTCTTCTCCCCTCCTCAGATATGCAGGACAAAGCGATCCTGCGTTTTGCGGAACATCTGGATGCCGACCAGCATCGAGATGACGGCGCAGATGCCGCAGACCAAGAACATGTTCTTGTCCAGCGGGATACCCCACATCAGGGTACGGCGGAAGCCCGTGATATACCAATACATCGGATTCAGCTTGATGATCTGCTGCATGTTGAAGCCGCCGATGGTAAAGGTCATCTGGGTCGGGTCGTAGAAGATGGCCGAGAAATAGAGCAGTGCTGTGATGAAGATGCTCCAGATGTGCATGATGTCCCGGAAGAAAACGGTCGCCGCCGCAAGGAACAGACCCACACCCAGACTGAAGAAGAACAGGGTGATGAGCGGATAGATGACCTCGAGGATGGTCCAGTGGAGCGGACTGCCCGTGAACACCATGACAAGAGCCAGTGCCACAAAGCTGAACACACAGTTCACCATCGCGAAGCAGCACTTTTCCAGCGGAAAAACGTATTTCGGGATATAGACCTTTTTCAGCAGCGGAGCGGCACTCAGGACGCTGCCCATGCTGGTGGAGGTCGCCTCATTGAAGAAGTTGAACAACAGCTGGCCGCACATCAGAAAGACCGGGAAGTTGTCGATGCCGCTGCCCCGCATATCCATCAGGCTGCTGAACACCGCCCAATAGACCAGACACATCAGCAGCGGGTTCAGCACGCTCCAGATGACGCCCAGCACGCTGCGGCGGTATTTCAGCTTGAAATCACGGCTGACGAGATTCCACAGCAGGTAGCGGTAACGCCAGAAGCCGTTGAACATTCCCTTGATTTTTGCCACGGGCGATCACCACTTTTCAA
>CAVJGY010000122.1:0-3965 GCA_963648915.1 Acutalibacteraceae bacterium
CCCCTATCGAGGGGAGGCTTTTTCCATTTTTGAAAAGTTTATCTCTTTGTCAAAGGCTCTCCTATTAGGAGAGCTGGCGCGAAGCGACTGAGAGGTTTCATACACCCAGCTGATTCCATCTATCTAAAAGCAGCTGCTTATTCTCTCTCAGCTTCTTGGTATCGCGGCGGCCCTCCATTGCGAACTGTGCCGCCGGGATAGGTTCGCCGTAGATGACCGTCACCTTGCAGAAGAGCTTCATCCTTCCATCCGGCGTGTCGTAGACGATGCGCGCCGGGACGACGTCCACGCCCGCCTGCGCTGCAATGACAAAGAGTCCGCTTTTCGGCTGTAAGAGCTTGCCCTCTTTTTCGCGCGTGCCCTCCGGGAAGATGAGGAGCGTTCCACCGTTCTGGCAGTGGTTGACCGTATCCTCAATGACGCCCAGCTCCTCTTTTGTGCCGCGGACACAGACCGCACCCGCACAGCGGAAGAACCAGTTCAGGAAGGCGTTGATCTCAAACAGCTCCTTCTTGGCAAAAACCACCATCCGACTGCCCCAGAACCGGGTGATGACGATGAACACCGGGTCGATGGCCGAGATGTGGGTCGGTGCGATGATGCAGCCCTTCGTCCCGATTTTTTTCAGGTTCTCGCGGCCGACGCACCGCACCCGGAAGCCGATGTGGAACACCAGCCATGCCAGCGGAAGCAAGATATAATATAGTACCATCCGCGCTTCCTCAGCCCACTTTTTCCGCGATGATGGCCTTCATCGCATTCAGGCTCTCCTCAAAGTTCATCTCCGAGGTGTCCAGCAGAACGGCGTCCTCTGCCTGCTTGAGGGGAGCGGCTTCGCGGTGGGTATCCTGATAATCCCGCTGCTTGACGTCCTCGAGGACCTCCTCATACGGGGTGTTGTCTCCCTTCGCGACGTTCTCCTTCCAGCGGCGGGTCGCACGAGCCTCCGGGGTAGCGGTCAGGAAGATCTTGACCGTCGCATTCGGCAGAACGACCGTGCCGATGTCGCGGCCGTCCATCAGGATGTTCTGGGACTTTGCCATATCCCGCTGCATTCCCAGCAGGAAGGAGCGGACGGTGGGGTTCTTGCCGACTGCCGAAGCCGCCATGCTCGCCTCGTTGGTGCGGATGGCCTCGCTGACATCCTCTTCCTTTAAATAAATGTGCTGTGCGCCGTCGATGGTCGCCAGATGCAGCTCGATTTCGGGCAGAAGGGCGTTCACCGCCTCGGTGTCGTTGGGGTCTTTGCCTGCACGAAGTGCATACAGGCCGATGGCGCGGAACATTGCGCCGGTATCCACATAGATATAGCCCATCTCCGAGGCCAGACGACGCGCCAGCGTCGATTTGCCTGCACCCGCAGGCCCATCAATTGCAACAGAAATCATGTTGATTCTCCTTTATAAATTATTTGCGAATGCCTGTGCCGTGCAGAATGCGATCTGCAAATTGTAGCCGCCCGTGTAGGCGTCCACATCCAGCACTTCGCCCGCAAAATACAGTCCTTCGGCCTTTTTGCTCTGCATGGTCTTCGGGTCGACCTCCTTCACCGAGACGCCGCCCGCCGTAATGACCGCATGGGCGAGGTCGCCCCGAGCGTCGATGGGAACGGTCCAGTGCTTGCAGAGGTACACCAGCTCCCGCTTCTGCTCCCGGGTGATCTGATTCGCCTTGGTCGCCGGGTCGATGCCCCAGCGCGCCACCATGACCGGCTGCATACTGGACGGCAGGAGCTTCACCAGCGCACCCTGCGCGGCATGATTTGCCAGCAGTCCGAAATCCCGGGTGATGCGGTCATAGAGCTGTTCCTCGCTCAAGGCGGGCTTTAAATCAATTTCCGCATGGTAGCGGTGCTTTTTCATGTCTCCCAGATGGCTCGACGCACTGAGGGTCAGCGGGCCGCTGATGCCGAAATGGGTGAACAGCATCTCACCCTGCTCGTCGAAGATAGCTTTGTTGTCCTCGAAGAGGGTCAGGGTGACATTTTTCAGGGCAAGTCCCATCATCTTCTTGCAGTCCGGGTCATGGCTGACAAGGCTGACAAGGCTCGGCACAGGGTCAACGATGCTGTGTCCGGCCTGCTTTGCCAGCTGATAGCCGTCGCCCGTCGAGCCAGTGGTCGGGTAGCTTAGACCGCCCGTCGCCACCAGCACGGCATCCGCCCGGTACTCCCGGCCGGACGTTCCCCGCACGCCCACACAGCGGTAGGCCGGGCCTGCCTTCTTTTTCTTGGGATGGCGCGGGTTTTCCGGCTTTGCGGGCTCTTCCGGTTCGGTCTGCACCAGCGGCTCGAGCAGAAGCTTTTTCGCGCCGTCCTGCACGAGGTCGGCGTCCTGCGCATACCGCAGAAGTGCCTGTCGGATCTCCTCGGCCTTATCCGACACCGGGAACACCCGGCGGCCGCGCTCGACTTTCAGCTCTACGCCCAGCGACTCGAACAGCTCCATCGTCTTGGCAGGCGGGAACGCCCCCAGCGACGAATACAGGAAGCGCGGATTCGTCCGGACATGATGCAGAAATTCCTCGGCGTTGCAGTCGTTCGTCACATTGCAGCGACCCTTTCCGGTCACCAGAATCTTCTGTCCCGGTTTTTCGGTGTGCTCCAGCACCGTCACCTGATATCCCATCCGTGCCGCCGCACCTGCGGCCATCAGACCAGCCGCACCTGCACCTATAATCAGAACCTTTGCCATCCGCGTTCCTCCACGAGTCCTAAAATCATTTGAATTTTCATCTATCGTATCATACCAGAATCGTCCTTCAATTTCAATCCGGCAAGTATTTCCGTCAGCTGTCCCAGCGCGATGGGCTTCGCGACAAAGCCGTCCATTCCGGCGTCCAGAGCCTTTTTCTTGTCCTCCTCGAAGGCGTTGGCCGTCATTGCAAGGATGGCCGTGTGTCG
Source organism: Acutalibacteraceae bacterium (assembly GCA_963648915.1). Classification (GTDB taxonomy): domain Bacteria; phylum Bacillota; class Clostridia; order Oscillospirales; family Ruminococcaceae; genus Faecalibacterium. The sequence goes on from CAVJGY010000122.1 coordinate 2,903, forward strand.
TTTCGCCAGGTCGTCCAGCTTCCGGATGGCCTGCGTTGCCTCGTAGCCGTTCATCACGGGCATCTGGATGTCCATCAGAACCACGTCGTAGTGATTCGGTCCGGCCTGCTCGAGCTTCTCCACACAGACCTTGCCATTTTCGGCACGGTCGACCTGACAGCCCACCATCGTCAAAAGCTCGATGGCGATTTCTGCGTTCAGGTCGTTGTCCTCAGCCAGCAGGATATGCCAACCGCTGATGTCCGCCTTCTTTTGGACGGTCTCCTCCCCGGAGCGTTCCTCCGGTGCTTCCTCTGCGATGCGGTATTTCAGCCGGACAGTCACTCTTGTACCCTTGCCCAGCTCACTTTCAATTTTCACCGTACCGCCCAGCTGGTCGATGTTCTTCTTGACGATGGCCATGCCCAAACCTGTCCCCTGAATGCCGGATTCGGTGGTGTTCCGCTCCCGCTCGAACTGGTCGAAGATGTGGGGCAGGAACTCCTGAGAGATGCCGATGCCGGTATCCTGAACGACCGTCTCATACTCTGCGTATCCGTCCTGCCCGATATCATATTCGGTGGTGACGACCGAGATCGTGCCGCCGTCCGGCGTATACTTGACGGCGTTGGAGATGATGTTCATGAACACCTGACGCACCTTCGTCATGTCCATCCAGACCTTCTGGTGCCGGACTTTCAGCTCGATGTTCCGGGTCTGATGCCGACGGTTCGTCTCGCCCTCAAACGAGATAAGAAGCGACTGTTTCAACTCCTGTAAGTCGCAGATGCTCTCATGCAGGGTACTTTCGCCGCTCTCGATCTTGGACATCGTGAGCACATTATCGATGAGGTCGAGCAGGTTGTCGCCCGACCGACTGATCTTCCCCAGATAATCTGCCAGCTTTTCCGGGTCGTTCAGATTCCGTTCGGCCAGCTGGGTAAAGCCCAGAATGGCGTTCATCGGCGTCCGGATATCGTGGGACATATTAAATAGGAACTCGCTCTTGGCGCGGTTGGCAGCTTCCTCCCGCTTGATGGCCTGTTCAAGCTCGTCGTTTTTCTGCTTCAAGCTGCGGGCATAG
>CAVJGY010000122.1:3975-4492 GCA_963648915.1 Acutalibacteraceae bacterium
GGCATAGGCCAGACGCTCGTCGGCCAACTCCTGCGCATTTTTCCGGTTGCGGGAGACAAAGACGATGGCCGCCGTAAAGCCCACGATGGCGAACAGCAGCGTCACCGTATAGAGCGGATTATTTTTCAAAAAGCTCAGCAGGGTGACCTCTTCCGCGTGATAATCCGTGTATTTTTTGACGAGGGCATTCAGCCGCTTGGAATCGTCCGCCTTGATGCACTTGTTCAGGATGCTGACAAGCTCATGGTCGGTGGTGTTCCGGACATAGATATATTCATCGTAGACCGGGCTGCTCATGATGCTGTAGATAAGGTTGCCCTCGGTGTCCTGATTGACAAACTTTTCCGCCATGTAGGTATAAACGTAGCAGGCGTCCGCCTTGCCGTCCTTGACCGCCTGCAACGCCTTCTCGCGGCTGTCGCACAGAAGGTATGCTGCATTTTCCGCCCGGTCGTCAACGATGTCCTCTTCCTGTCCGCTCACAATGGCGACAGTGTCGATGCTGCCGCTGAAATCC
>CAVJGY010000123.1:0-4451 GCA_963648915.1 Acutalibacteraceae bacterium
CGTTCCATAGCGGCGGTCAAAGTGCACCCATGTCGGGGTCTGGCTCAGCGGCTCGACATAGCCCCATGCACCCGTGGCACGGGCGGCGTTGTAGATGGCCGTCCGCTGAGAGCTGGACAGACTTTGCCCGACATCGAACGCAACGCCTGCGTAGTGCTGGCTTCGGGTGCCGTGTCCGCCCTCCCAAATGCGGCGGAACGCGTACCCCACCGGGATCCCGCTGCCGTATTTGCGGCGGGTCAGGTTCCATGCCTCCATCGCGGCAATGGTCGTCCAGAGCACCGGACTGCCGGATTTTCCGCGAAATTCCCGGAGGGTCAGGGTCGTTCCGGTGCTGTAAGGCATCGGGTCGTTTTCGTTGATGCTCGAGTAGGTGAACACCTTGTTCTCGTAGGCATCGTAGACAAGAAGCCTTGCCATAGTCAGTCCTCCTTTGCGGTCGTAGTATCGTCACATTCACAGCTTTGCGCCTGCAACGCCGCCCAAGTCTCCCGGTTGACCGTTCCGGTCACTTCCAGCCCGGCGCGCTGCTGGGCGGCACGGACGCCGACCGTCTCAGCTTCTCCGAAGGAAGAATTTTCCGAGACATAATCCTCGCCGCAGTACAGGCTGGCCCGGCCATTGAGCCACTGTTCGATGAGTGAGACATCCGGCCCGACGCTGCCCTCACTCAGGGCACGGCCGGGATAGGCCATCTCCTGTCCGCTGTCCCGGTCGGGATTGGGTGTGTAGGCGGCAAGCTGCAGGCTCAGGGCTTCCACAGCCGTCCAAGTCTCGGCGTCCACGACTCCGGTGGCAGGTAGGTCGAGAAGTTCCTGCACGCTTCGGGTCGCGGCGGCAGTCTCCTCGGAATAGATGTTGGACAGCGGTGGGTTCTCCACACTGTCGAAGTAGTAGGCGATGCGCTGGAGCAGGACATTATAATAGAGCACCGCGCTGCTTTCTGTCCCGACCGTCAGCGGCGTACCGGGGTAGGGGAGACGTTCCAGCGTGACGACCGACCCGGAGGTGCGCAGAGCAGACGCCTTGCCATAGAGGGAGTTCCATGTCGTCCGTCCGACCACACCGTCGACGGTCAGCCCGGCAAACCGCTGGTATGCCCGGACAGCCGCCTCGGTGGACGAGCCAAACTGCCCATCGATGGAGACAGCCGGGATGCTGCTCTCGTAGGCACTCATAATATAAAGGTAGAATTGCAGCTCCCGAACGGCCGTTCCGCTCGAACCGTTCCGCAGGACGCCCGGATACTCGCCCGGACGGAGGCTGGCCGAGAGAAGCTTGTTGGCGATGTCGTTGTAGACCTCGTACAGTTTGTTCCATGTTGTCCGGCCGACTACGCCGTCGCTCGTCAGGCCGAAATAACTCTGGAATCTCCGGACAGCGGCCTCGGTGGACGAGCCGAATTTGCCGTCGACGGTCACATTGTTGAGAGAGGAGTAGACTGTGCGGGCGATTTTCAGCCAGAACTGCACCAGCCGGACGTTCTGCCCGCTCGAACCCGACCGAAGCGGCGTACCCGGGTAGGCGTTGGGCGTACCGTTGTCGGACTGGATGCTCCGGAACTCGTCGTAGATCTCCTTCCATGTGCTTTGACCGACCACACCGTCCACGGTCAGGCCGTATTTCCGCTGGAATGCCCGGACTGCCGCCGTTGTGCCCGAACCAAATACGCCATCCACCGTGATGGACGGGATCGCGGAGTCGTACTGGGCAATGGTGTTGAGCCAGAACTGCATCTGCTCGACCGCACTGCCCGTTGAGCCTTGCCGTAGGGTCGTGCCGTTCCATGTGCCGTCCGAAAGCGTGCCGCTGGACGTTTCGCCCTCGCTGGTAAGCTCGGCGAGGTCCTTCACCGACACATAGATATAGCTGATCTTATACCAAGTGCTCCGGCCGACCACGCCGTCCGCCGTCAGGTTGAACTGCTTCTGGAATGCCTTGACAGTGGCGGTCATTTTTGCGCCGAATACGCCGTCGACGGTCAGCAGACCGAGGAAGGGATAGTCCTTCGTGATGCGGTTCAATTGACGTTGGAGCGTGAAAACTGCCGTGCCAGTCGCACCCTGCCGGATCGGTGAGCCGGGGTAGCTCTCGGGGATGGACTGGATGCTGTTCGTTCGGACGATCTCGATGTTGTTGCCGTAGTAGTATTTCAGGATTTGGAGAGCGTTCCGTCCCTGATTTGCCAGCGTGACCGTGCCCCACTGCTTCAGGCCCGGACAGGTGACCGACTTGCCGTCGCAGTATTCGGAGTAGTAGGGGTTGACCGTTCCGGTCTTGCGGATGTAGGTGTTGAAGATGTCGTCGGTCAGCCTCGTCATGACCTCGAACACCGTCCGCCCGTGCACGTAGTATTGGTCGTAGCTGGTCGAGTTGGTAATGTTGAAGGTGTACCCCTTGCTGGGATACCACTCGGTGTAGATGCGGTTCAATGCCAGCGAGATCTGACAGTGGATGTTCGCCCGGAGTGCCTGCTCGGGCCACGTCGGATACACCTCACTGGACGCGACATTCGCGATATAGTTGCGGAAGGAAACGGTGACATTCTGGGCGGAGGCGGCGGGTTTGCCGAGGTGGACGGTGATATTTTTCGGGATGATGACCCGGTCGAGAACGCGGGGAACGCAGTTGTCGGTGGGTTCAGGACCGCTGCCGCCGTCGCCGGAGAAGAGGGAGTGGGTCGGGATGACGATGGGTTCATTGGGAACATCCCGGCCCTCTTCGGTGTCGGGGATCATCTCGGGCTGAGCAAGCGTGACCTGCCCGGCGAAAACTTGGATGCCTTGAATTCGCACCGTCCGGTATCCGGTCTTGGCGGCGGTCATGGAACAGACCGCGTAGGGGAGGGTGGTCGTGTTGTCCTCGTCGAGGGAGAAGGCGCAGTCGGGGGTGGTGATGACGTAATCGCCAGCATTTCCCTCGGCGTCGGTCGTCAAGTGGGCGGTGAAGCCGTCGCCCGTCAGGGTGATGACGACCCCTTCCACCGGGGAGGACTGGCGGGCGGCAAATGCCTGAATGCGAAGGATTCCAGTAGCCATAGGTAGTCTCCTTTATCAGTTAGTGTCAGTGCCATTCTATTCGGAAAGCGGGAAGAGTGTGCGGAAGGCTCGTCCGACTTGACAGAAGGGAACACGCGGCGTATCCTTTTATATAAGGAAAGCTGTCGGAAGGCGGCTTTTCAAAAACTCGAAAAGTTAGCAAAAGCTAACCGCATAAGCTGTGGGAAAGGGGAAAACAGGAATGGAGATCAAAAAATTCGGAAAGACTGACGGAAAGAGCGTCATGCTGCTGCACGGGAATCTGATGTGCTGGCGGCAGTTCGAGGACATCATTCCACTGTTGGAAGAAGAATTCTGCGTGTACGCAGTCAGCTTTGACGGCTTCGACGGAACGGGAACAACGACCTACACCACGGCACAGGAGCAGGCCGACAAGCTGGAAGCATATCTCCTGAAAAACTGCGGCGGAAAGCTGGACGTTCTCTTTGCGGAGTCGCTGGGCTGTGGCCCGGCGGTCTGGCTGAAAGCATCGCCGAAGGTGAAGATCGACCGGATGATCCTCAGCGGGGCGGAATATCTCGACTTTGGCGTTCTGAACGAGCTGCTGTTGAAGATCATGCCGCAGAAGCAGTACCAGACGGCACGCACAAAGTCGATGCCCGCTTGGTCGTTGCGGTTCATGGGACAGACGGAAGAGGGGATGCAGACCATGATGAGCCGCATCCCGGATAATGTCAGTCTGGAATCTGTCCGTGCGACGTGGAAAGTCGGCCTGTATCTCTACCGGAAGGAATTCCCGGTGCAGCCGGATGCTGAGGTCGCCTGCTGGTACGGCGAACGAGAAGGCCACATGAAAAAGGCCATCGAAAAACTACGGCATACATACCCGAAACTGACCGTCCGCTGCTTCCCGGGATTCGGGCATGGAGACATCATCAACCACCCGGAACTTCTGCGGGACGAGCTGAAACGATTCGCGGAATAAGCGGGCGGTTAGCGTCGACAAAGAGACGGGAAAAGTGTGCTGTACGTGACTCACGAACAGGATTTGCGTTTTTGTTTTTCGCGGTTTCCTTTAATTTTCGTCATTCTTCAGCAGACTAAAGCGAATGTTTTTCATCTTTTTTGACCGCAGTTCTTCACTTTTGAAGAAAAAGGGATTCTTCTTCCATTGACATCTTTCTATTTCAATGGTACAATATGATGCGTGTTAAGGATTTTGCGGAAGGAGCACAGACACAGACAGAGGGGTCTGTTTCTGCGCTCTTTTGTATTCTCTGGCAGTACACTGAGGGAAAACTTCCGCAAAAGAGTGGGAATCTTGCAGGACAAAGGACCCTGCACTCATGTGCCGAGGCACAGAAAATTATTTGGGAGGATAACACAATGAACATCAACTATGAGTCTCATGCGATCAGCCGCCGCAGCTTCCTGAAGGCTTCCGGCGTCGTC